>JALVXV010000216.1 GCA_027038235.1 Campylobacterales bacterium
GATATGGCAGACTACACTATCTTACACCTTGGCAACTCTATCGTAAATCTTCAATTGGAGTACACATAGGGAAATTGGTGTTGTATATCCGTTTTCTTTTGACATATATTTTCTTTGTTCTGCCTTATAAGGTTTATAGACTTACTAGAGCCAAAGAATCGTATGAACTATTGAAGAAAAATTTATTTATTCACTTTGATAATCGTAACTATTTTTTGGTCAATATTTATTCTCAAAAAGAATTAGATGAGTTATTGGAGTATTTTAAAGTTCATAATATTCCAATCAAAAATAAAACCGTATTTATACCACAAGCTCAAAATCAAATGGGGTGGTTTGCCGATAAAAATGAAATATGGACAAATGAATTTAAAACTAAAGGAGAAAGATCATGACAAATGCAGAAATAGGAGAAAAAGCTCTCAAGGAGATGAACGGCATTGGGGGTCGGGGTTCAACTTTTAACTTTTTCTGTTATGATGCTAAGATAGATACAAAAATAGTGTAAACTTAGCAAGATGATTGAGGATTGAAGATATAGGTTTTTGCCATTTTTGTAATCATGGTGATAAAAGGTGCAATGTTTGTAAGGTTGCTATTTATTGTGATACAGATATTTTAATGGGCAGTTATCATCATTTTTTATTTGAAAGTTAAAAGTTGAACTCTGACTTTCACTAATCTTAAAAGGCATTGACCCTGAGCTCTAGTGCTTGTTATAGGACGATAAACTACTCTGGCATATCCTCTAAATAATCGGTAAAGATAGCTTTTGCACCCTCTTTGAAAAGTCTATTTTTAGTCTTGGTTGAGTTTACCGTATATACATTTGTATATATATTGTATCTATTTAAAGTTTTTATCAACTCTTTAGTAGTCAAGGGTAGATGTGGGTGGTATGCACTTGCTTTTAACTCTTGTAGATAGGATACTATATTAGATGGGATTTTATCATCTTCAAGTGCTGCAATATCTATCAGAGGGGATAGCTTTTTGACTTTTTTTATGTATGAGTGATTGAAAGAGGATAGAAGAACTTTATCACTCATTTCAAACTCTTCGATTAGTTGCATTACCATTTTAGGTGCAACATCATCAAAGGGGGTATGTGACATATCTTTTATCTCAATATTTAGTGGCAAATTGTAGCTTTTTGCAAATTGCAAAACTTCTGAGAGTTTAGATATTCTTTGTGTTGGAATGGATTTTATTTGATTGTAGATACTGTTTTTTTTTATCATTCCAAATGGATCTTTTTCTAAAAACCAAGATGAAAAATCAAGCCTTCTTATCTCCTCATAGGTATAATCTATAACATTATATGGCTTTTTAAAATAGCTATCTTTAGTAACATTGCTTGTTCTTTGTAAGGTATCATCATGGATTATTACCGCAACTCCATCTTTTGTAAAGTTTACATCAAGTTCAATAAAATCAGCCTTTTTCAAAGAGCTTTTAAAAGCACTCATAGTATTTTCTGCTCTAATAGATCTATCTCCTCTATGTGCAGCTATGAGATGGGCTTTGTTAGTAAAATTATCCCAAAATGACATTTAGCAATATCCAATATATTTTTCATCTTCATTTAAAAATTCATGATGGTGCAAAAGAAGATCACCATCTTCTAAGAGCATTATACAGTATGTAGGCTTTTCCTCATTTGTAAGATACTCCCTAGCTTCATTTGGAGTAAAAGCAACCTGAAAAGTTGTGCTTTTGGTCGAATGTAGGGAGATATTTTTTCTTTGCATTTGAGTTATTCGATGTAAATGACCATAGGTGATATGTAAAATATTCTCATATCTATCTATAATATTCCAAAATTTATCACTATCTTTTAAGTTGGCATATTTGTCCATATCATGCATAAAACTTTTTAGTGGATGGTGGTGCATAAAGATATATATCTTTTTTTCTTTATAAATTTTTAGCTGCTTTTCAAGCCAATTTAATCTCTTTTGACAAAGATTCCCATATGGTTTATCTTCGACTAAAGTATCTAAAAATAAAAATACAAATTTATCGACATTTATGGCATACTGCACAAAGCCACTATGGGTAAACTTTGGAAAATATTTTAAAAATAGATCCTTTTTATCATGGTTTCCTACTATTGGATAGATGGGAATGGGAAAATCTTTGATGATATTGTAAAATATCTCATAAGCCTCCTTTGTTGCTCTATCTACCAAATCACCTGTGATAACAACCATAGAGGCATCACTATGATGCTTTCTTATACTATCAAGAGCTTTTTTCAAACGAAAAGAGGGATCTATGCCATAAAGATTTTTCTCTTTATTATCAACTATATGAGTATCACTTAAGTGAATTATTTTCAATTTTTCCTACTCATAAAGAGATTTATCATAGCAATAATACTCACAACCACCACTATCATGAAAGATATAGCATTCAAAACAGGAGTTGAGCTATATTTTATACGAGAAAACATTTCAACTGGCAAAGTAGGATCTGAGCCTACTAAAAATATCGTAGTATTAAAATTTGAAAAGCTTATCAAAAATGTTACAGCAAATGCTCCTATGATAGCAGGTTTTAAAAAGGGGATAGTGATATAATAAATTGATTGCAATCTTGTAGCTTTCAAGCTTAAAGCTGCCTCCTCTAAAGTAGGATCAAATCTCTTAAGTCTTGCTCCTACCATTAGCATAGCATAGGTAGCACCAAATGAGAATTGACCAAGAACAACTAGCCAAAAACCGGGACTAAAAAATGATGCATCTATATGAAATTTTTCTGATAAAACATTACCAACATATGTAGAACTTATGAGTATAGAGATACCTAAGATAACTCCGGGTATAATCAATGGAGCTATGGCAAAAAAGTATAAAAATCCTTTAAATTTAAACTTCTCCTGTTCAAATAAAAGTGCAGCAATAGTACCTACAACAGTCGATAAAATAGCCATCACAAATGCAGTCAATATACTTATCCATATACTTCTTAGAAGATCTTCATCATAAAAAAGACCCACTCTATCATCACTATTTGCAAAAAACCAATCAAGTGAAAAGCCCTTCCATGGAAGTGCTATAAAGTTAGAATCATTAAATGCCAAAAATGATATAGTCAGCAAAGGCAATACCAAAAATAGAAAAAAGAGTGCTATATAGATCCTATATCCATTTTTATATAGTGGAGTATTAGGGAGTGATCTTATCATGATTATTGTCCTACCTTTTCAAGTTTTTGTCCAGAGACTTTAAGTGCTACCCATACTATCGCAGAGGATAGTAGCAACAATAAAAATCCAAATGCTGAACCTTCGTTCCAATTAAATGTAGATAGAAATTGATTGTAAATCTGCTCTGTAAACCACAAGGAGCTTTTTCCACCTAAAATATTTGGAGCTACATAATCTCCTATCACAAGCATAAAGACTATAATAGAGCCATTTACAATTCCAGGCATTGAGTGTGGGATAACTATCCTTCTAATGATTGTCCACTTTGAAGCTCCCAAATCACTTGCGGCTTCTATTAGTGAGTCATCCAAGCTCTCAAGAGTAGTCATAATTGGAACAATCATAAAGAGCATAGACATATACAAAAGTCCTATAACCATGCTAAAATCAGTATAAAGAAGTTTTATAGGCTTTTTAATGATACCAAGCCATATAAGAGACTCATTTATGATGCCATGATCTCCAAGTATGATCATCCAGCCATATATAGTAACAAGCTCACCTACCCAAAGAGGTATCAAAAGTAAAAGTGTCAAAAATCCAGCATACTTCTTTGAGACAACTTTTGTCAAATAAAATGCAACAGGAAAGGTAACAATAAAAGCAAGTATCGTAACACCTATGGCATATAAAGCGGTATTTATATATGTCTTCCAATATATCTTATCTTTGAAAAAATCACTATAATTTACTATCGACCATGAGGAGTTTCCATTATCATCAACGACTTTAAATGAATTTACAAAAAGATCTATATGGGGTATAATAATCAATAAAACCAACCACAATAAAACAGGCAACAAAAGAAAGTAGAAAGCTTTTTTATTTCCAGACATGACTACTCCTTGTAGCATTTTATATTGTTATATCCAACACCCAATTTTACTTTATCACCCTCTTTTAAGCCTTGAAATTTAGCATTTTGAGGAAGGGAAACTAGTATCTCTCTCTCATTTGCTACTGAGATTGACATTTTTGTATTTGCACCATCAAATAGTATATTTGTTATAAATCCTTCAAATCTATACAAATCATTAAGCTCCTTTGCTGGTTCGACGATAAAAGCCTCTGGTCTTATAAACATAACTTTTGGCTCAAATTCTAAATCTGGCTTTTCAAGAACCCAACCACTCTTTGTAGTTATTTGATTGCCTGATCTTTCTTTGACTTCAAATCTATTATTTTCGCCCACAAATCCTGCAACAAAAGAGGTACCGGGGTGTTTGTATAAATTGACAGGAGTATCAACTTGCTCTAGGCGACCCTTATTCATTACTGCTACTCTGTTGCTCATTACTAAAGCTTCAGATTGGTCATGAGTGATATATATAAAAGTTGTACCTATCTCTTTTTGTAACTCTTTTAGCTCTATTTTCATCCTCTCTCTTAATTTTCTATCAAGTGCACTCAAAGGCTCATCAAGTAGCAAAATAGATGGTTTCATTGCTAAAGATCTAGCGATTGCTACTCTTTGTTTTTGTCCACCTGAAAGCTCATTTATCTTTTTCTTTTCAAAGCCCTCCAAACCAACACGAGACAACATCCCCAAAACTCTTTTATCTATCTCATCTTTGTCTAATTTTTTTCTTTTTAAGCCAAAAGCAACATTTTCATACACATTCATCATAGGAAAAAGTGCTAATGATTGAAAGACAATATTTACTGGACGATTTTCAGGAGATATACCCTTTAGTGATTTATCTTTTATCAAGACATCACCCTTAGTCTCTTCAATAAAACCAGCAATTACTCTTAGAAGTGTAGTTTTTCCACATCCAGACGGTCCTAAGACCGATACAAACTCACCCTCTTTGACTGTTAGATTTATATTATCTAGTGCAACAAAATCCCCAAAATGTTTAGATAGATTTTTGATCTGTAGTATATCACTCACTTTTATCCTTTCAGTAAAAAACTGTCAAAGAGAACTCTTTGACAGTTTTAAAGTAATTATTCAGCAGCTTTTATCTTCTCAAGAGCTTTAGCCTCAATCTCAGCAAATCCAGAAGGAAGTGCATCATACCATTTGATATTTTTAATATCTTCAGGTGAGTATGATCTGTTGTAGTTCTCTTTTATCTTTGCATCAAGATATTTTGCTGCATCTTTTGAAACAGTCATATAGCTACTCTTGTTTGTAACATAAGCGGCATTTTCAGGTTTTAAGATAAAGTTTATCCACTTATAAGCACCCTCAATATTTTTAGATTTTGCAGGAATTGCAAAAGTATCTATCCAGCCTAAAGCTCCACTTTTTGGACATACAAAGTCAATATTTTTATTTTTCTCATGTGCTTGCCAACCGATAGCATCCCATCCAGATTCTACCCAAACATCACCGCTTTCTACTACTGCTTTTTGAGTATCACCACTAGTCCAGTATGTTTTTACATATTTTTTTGTCTCTATTAATTTTTTTGTAACTTTATCTATAAGTTTTTTATATGCCTCTTTATCTCCATACAGTTTAAAAGGATCATATCCCATGCCAAAAGCTGCACCTATTAAGATAGGTCTTTTAAGTCTATATGAGATGTGTCCAGCATATTTTGGATTCCAAAGATCTGACCAGTCATTTGCCTCTGGAGCCAATTTTTTGTTGATAACAAGTCCAGTAGTTCCATAGATATAAGGGACAGAATATACCTTGCCATCTACTGCACTAATTTTTTTAGCAGCATCTACCATGGCTTTTGTGATTTGGTCTGTATTTATCTTGCTATAATCAATTGGATGATAGATATGAAACCTTTTTTGAACAAATCTAATCCTATCGACACTTGGTTGGGCTAAATCAAATCCACCACCTCTAGTAGCTCTTAGTTTAGCAATCATCTCTTCATTATTGCTATAAGTAACCTTTACTTTTATACCTGTCTCTTTTTCAAACTTTTTGACAAGTGCTTTAGGTGCATAACCCTTCCAGGTTATCAGCCTCAATGTCTCTTGTGCCATAAGCATACTTGAGCTTAGCAACAGTGCTGATGCACCTATTAAAACAACTCTTTTCATAATCAAAACCTCCATAATATTTTTTCGTTCAAATTGTAACTACTTTTGATTACAAAATAGTTACAAAATGATACTTGGTACAATCATAACAAGTTTTTGCAAAATATTCAATATATTTGATATAAAATTTTATAAAAATATACTTTCACTATTTTTTAGATATAATTTTTCTATCAATTTCAACCCGAATTTTGCAATAGAATTTGTTGTAGTATCGTTTATGCTTGAAGATTAGAGGTTTTTAAAAAAAGTTGAAGGCTTATCTACATGGTGTTAAGTCAAAACTTTTTTAAAAGGCTATAACTTCAATGATGAGTGCTAATATAATGAAGTCTATTGCAAAATTTGGGTTTAAGGATTTATTTATGCCTTTTAGTAAAAAAGAGCAGTATGATGTGGTCGTTATTGGTGGTGGTGCAACAGGAAGTGGTATAGCTTTGGATGCTACTCTTAGAGGATTTAAGGTTTTATTGATAGAAAAAAATGATTTTAGTGAGGGTAGCAGTAGCAGAAGTACCAAATTAGTCCATGGTGGGGTAAGATACCTAGAAGAGGCTATAAAGCACTTTGATAAAGATCAGTACCACTTAGTAAAAGAGGGGCTTAGAGAGAGAAAAAGAGTTTTAAATAATGCCTCACACTTAGCTCACCCAATAACTCTTTTAACTCCTTTGTATAGTTGGTTTGAAGTACCATATATATATCTTGGACTTATTTTGTATGATATTATCTCTGGCAAATATAGGATAGGAAAAAGCTCTATTGTTGCAAAAGATAGAGTTGTAAAATTAAATCCATCTATCAAAAAAGATGGACTTAAACTAGCTGTAAAATACTATGATGGTGCATTTAATGATGCTAGAATGAATATAGCCCTAGTCCAATCAGCCGAGCAAGAGGGGGCGATTGTAAAAAATTATACTGAATTTAAAAGTTTTATCTTTGATAATGACAAGATAGTCGGTGTAAAAATGCATGATCGTATCAAAAATAAAGAAGAGAAAATATATGCCAAACACTTTATCAATGCTACAGGAGTCTTTTCCGATAATATAAGAAAAATGGCAGATAAAAATATAAAAAATATCCTTAGACCAAGTAGTGGTATCCATATAGTGGTAGATAAAAAATTTATCCCTTCAGGTGATGGACTAATGATACCAAAGACAAAAGATGGAAGAGTTTTATTTATGTTACCATACCTTGATAAGTGTCTTATAGGTACTACTGATAATGAATCAAAAGTAAAAGAGCATCCAAAAGTAAATGAAGAAGATATAGAGTATCTTTTAGAACATATCAATAGATATTTTGATGTAAATATTACCAAAAAAGATATTTTATGCTCCTTTTGTGGTTTAAGACCACTTGTTGATCTAAATCATGATAAAAAGAGTGCTAAACTTGTAAGAGAGCATATCATAGAAGAGTTAGAGTGTGGATTGACAACCATTGTCGGTGGAAAGTGGACAACTTATAGAAGTATGGCAGAAGAAGTTGTAAGTATGCTTACAGATAAACCTTGTAAAACCATAAAATACAAACTTGTAGGTAGTCATAAAAAAATATCTTTTAAAGATTTGACAAATTATGAAATAGATAATAAAACTTCCGAGAGAATTATAAAGCTATATGGTGATAATGGCATTAAAATTGCTCTTTTAGCTAAAAATGAGGTAGGCTATCAATTTTTAAGCGATAAATATCACATACTTAAAGCGGAACTTTTATATACGATTAGATATGAATATGTAAAAAAACCTTTGGATTTTATCGTAAGAAGAGCAAATTTGGGACTTATCGATAAAAAGGAATCTATAAAAATACTACAAAAAGTCAATGATATTTTAGCAAATGAGTTAAAATATAGTGCTAAATTTTCACAAAGTTTATATAGTGAGAGTATAACTCTGCTTAAAAGAGGATTTTAAATGAAATGCTTATGTCAATGTTTTGATGTGAACAATAAAAAGCTTAGAGCTTAGAGCTAAGAGCTTATTTTTAAAGATGCTCTACAGACTTTTATAAGTTTGCAGTAAGTCTATAAAGATCAACTCTGTCCTATAGCATATTTAACTGCATTGAGATAACTTTTTATAGAGGGATCTTTATCTTTGTATGCTATATCAAAAGCAGTACCATGATCAACAGAAGTCCTAACGATAGGGAGATTTAGTGTTACATTTATACTCTCATCAAAGTAGAGTGTTTTAATAGGGATAAGACCTTGATCATGATAGATTGCTATAAAATATTTTATCTTTTTTATACTTTTTGGACTAAAAGTGCTATCAGGCACCAATGCTCCATAAAACAACTCTTTTTCTACTCTTTTGTTTACCTCTTTTATAGCTTTTTTTATAACTTTTTCTTCATCTCCTATGATACCGTTATCTCCGGCATGGGGATTGAGAGCTAAAACCGCTATCTTTTTTGCCTGAAGTGAATTTGCAACATTTAAAAGAAATTTTGATAACTTTTTAAAAGTTACCTCTTTTGCAACACTTTTTAATGGAATATGCTGAGTATAGAGTATAGAAAAAAGTTTTTTGCATCCTATCATCATGATAGCCTCTTTTTTAAACTCATCTCTTAAAACTTCAGTATGACCTTTGTAAGCAATTTTTGCCCTATTCCAAGCCTCCTTATTGATAGGAAGTGTAACAATAGCATCAACTTTTTTCTCTTTTGCCAATTTTATAGCTTTTTTAAAAGATTTATAGGAGTACAAACCGCTCTTTTTGCTAACAATTCCCGGTTTTATCTGAAAGTCATTTCCAACTTTTAGACATTTAAAATCTTTTGGCAACTTTTT
>JALVXV010000217.1 GCA_027038235.1 Campylobacterales bacterium
TTTTTAAACATAAAGTAAAACAGAGCGGATACATAAAGAAAGATTTAGATATTTTAAAACATATATATAGCAACTTTAATGATAAAGAAGTTTTAAAAATTTTACATATTCGATAAAAGCTTACCACAACAGATAAAGCCTTTACCTCTTTTATTAAACTCTCCAATCCTCAAATATAACCAATTTTATTGCAAAATTTGGATTTAAGAGAGTTTTGCTATTTTGGTTTGCAAGGGATAGCAAAGTCTATGTGGTAGTGTTCATCATGTCTTACCCAAGATCTTTTTTTGGAAAATCTAATATGTTTTTTTAGATATTTACCATATTTTGTTTTGAATAGATAAGGTTGCAATTTTGGATCAAAAATAACTCTCCATAAGTTATAACCCATCTTTTTTGACAAAATGTGTAAAGTCATGATGTGTGCTGCCATTGCTTCAAAATCTATTTGGTAGTCTTTGTATTTTCCTTTTTTATTAAACTCTACATCATATCCAAATTTATTAAATGGATTTGTTGCAAAGTATGTAGAGTTTCCTTTTTTATCAAGAACAGGCACCATAAAATCGACTGACAATCCATTTTTGTGTGTTTTATGCGGTCTAAATGTACCACCATTTTCAAATCCACACTCAGCATATTTATATACTTTGTTTGGTTGGATTTTTTCAAGCATTTTATAAGAGTCTAAAATAATTTTTCTCACTTTAGAGTGAACATAAGTTCTTCCTAAAAGATTTGCTAAATAGCTATAGCTAACAAAATTATTTCCACTTATTGGCAATTTAACACCATATTTTAAACTTCCATTAGAAGTTGTACCATAGCAAACACTCTCCTTAGCATAAATAGGAAAAACAAAAAATATAACCACCAATAAGTGTTTGAATATTTTCATAAAGTTTGTTTGTTGATAATTTGCAAACTGTGCAGATCTCTTAGTTTTGCATATATTTATCATACTTCTTTTTTAATATTTTTTCTGCGATTTTATATTTTTCGCTTAGATTGGATTTGGTGGTGTTGATAAGAGGTTTGTATTTTAGGTATGTTTCCCATACTCTATATGCCCCTTCCTCTTTACCTTTTAGTTTTAGGGCTATAGCAGTAGTGGCATTGATAAGACCCTTTTGGAGATTTGCCTCCTCTTTGTTGGTTTTTTTCAACTCTTTCCAAGAAGTTTCAAGCACTTCATGAGCTTTTACAAATCTCTCACTTTTAATATCCTCAATAAATTCATCAATTGGCAGCATAAACAATTCCTTTTTTATAACATTATGGTACAATTATCTTTATGAAACACTTAGAAATAGAAAATAAATATATTTTATCTTATAACAAAGCTCTAAAATTTGTCAAATCACTTCCAAGCTACAAAGTCTATAAGATAGAGCAGTCGTACCTATCTAATGAGGCGAATAAGACAAAAAGGGTAAGAAAAATAGATAATAAATATATCTTGACAATCAAAAAAGGTGAGGGAAGAATAAAAGAGGAAAGAGAGAAATATATAAGCAAAAAGAGATATAAGAAGCTAAAAAAGAGAAAAATTGGTCATACTATCAAAAAGAGAAGATATCTGTTTAAGCTAGGGAGATTTACCTATGAGCTAGATATATTTAGAGGGTCATTAAAGGGGTTGGCCTATCTTGAAATAGAGTTTAAAAATGCTAAACAGATGAAAAAATTTACTCTACCAAAGAGAGTAAAAAAGATCGTCAAAAAGGATGTAAGTGGCGATAAAAGATACTCAAATGCTTTTTTAGCTACAAATGTTAAAAATCTAGTAGATCTCTTTGATAAACCCTCCTAAAGCCATTTTATGCTTAAATTTGCTATAATTTGGGTTTAAATTTTATTAGGATTTAGAATTGGATAAACAGAAAAAAATTGTATCAATGTTTGATGATATTGCTAAGAGTTATGACACTGCCAATCGTGTTATGAGTATGGGTGTGGATATAAGCTGGAGAAAAAAGGCTTGTGATTTAGCATT
>JALVXV010000218.1 GCA_027038235.1 Campylobacterales bacterium
AGCTGAGAGCTGAGAGCTGAGAGCTGAGAGCTGAGAGCTGAGAGCTGAGAGCTGAGAGCTGAGAGCTGAGAGCTGAGAGCTGAGAGCTGAGAGCTGAGAGCTGAGAGCTGAGAGCTGAGAGCTGAGAGCTGAGAAAAATTGCATTGCAATTTTTCTTATTAAAAAAGCTCTTAGCTCTTAGCTCTAAGCTTAATCCGAAGGATTTTAGGTGAAGATAATTATAAGTTTTATATTTTTTTGTGTTGCACTTTTTGCCTCTATTGCTCCAATAAAGAGTGATTTTAAATCATGTTTTAATAAAAATAGCCCATCTTTGGTAAAATTTAGAGGAAGTTATGCTATAGCAGTAAGTAGTGATAGAGTACTATTTTTCTCAAAGAGGTATCAAAGAGGCTATATCAAAAGAGACCCATTTTTAGGGTTATATCTCTTTCGCTATAAAAAGAGGCTAAAAGCTATAAAATTTTATCCATTTAATCAAGTAAGAGATGATGTAGGGATAATTGGCAAGGATAGATTTGCTAAAGCTAAAATTGTATCATTGTCAAATGGTTTAGATAGTTTTGCAAAGATGAATAAAAATATAAAAGTAAATAGATTGGTATCTTGTGTGTGTTGTAGGGCTTTTGGTCTAAGTATTGGGGGTAGGAGTTTTATCGATAGTGATTTTATCTTGAGATTTTTAGATAAAAAAAGAGTAACTTATGGTGATATTGGTTTAAAATTTATCCAAAGAGGATCAGGAATTTTTGTAAAAGAGAGAAATCCATTTTTTAAATATTTGCAGCTTAGAAAGGGCGATAAAATCATCTTAGTTGATGGCAAAAGATATAAAAGTGTAAGCAATTTAAGTAAATATATTCTCTTTTTAAAACCGGGTAAACTTATAAAAATAGTATATCAAAGAGGAAAACATAGATATAAGCAGATAGTAAAAGTAAAAAGAAAGCTATATGGAGGGTTGATAAAACAGAGTTATCTTAGATATATAGGTCTTATAGTAGGTCATGATTTAAAAATAGATAGAGTTGTTAAAAATTCATTAGCCTATAAGTTAGCTCTAAAGAAAGGAGATAAACTTTTAAAGATCAACGATAAATATATAAACTCATATAAAGATATAAAAAAAGCTCTACTAAGTATCAAAACAAAAGAGATATACCTACTTTTTAGCAGAGATGATTTTCAATTTTTTGTACATTTTAGGAGATAAATAGATGTTTTATAAAGAGATTTCTCTAAGGATTTTAAAGTGAATGAAATTTTAAAAGATTTTGAGGAGTACCTAAAAGAGAGTCTGCCTCAAACAAAGAGTTATCATCCATTTTTTAATGATGCTCTAAAAAAGATGCTCTTAGCTGGAGGCAAGAGATTTAGACCTGAGTTACTTTTGAGTGTGGTAAATGCCTATCAGCCACTTTTGGTAAAAAATGCTTTTACAGTTGCTTTTGCGGTTGAACTTTTACATACATACTCTTTGATACATGATGACCTACCTGCTATGGATGATGCTAAGCTTAGAAGAGGCGAAAAGACATTGCATACTTTATATGATGAGGCTACTGCTATACTTATTGGAGATGCTTTAAATACTCATGCTTTTTATATGTTATCAATAGCACCTCTAAGGGATGATATAAAGGTAAAACTTATCAATGAACTCTCTTACAATGGTGGTATAGGTGGCATGGTCTTAGGTCAAGCGATTGATTGCTATTTTGAAAATAGGTTGTTAGATATTGATGAGTTAAAATTTTTACATATTCATAAAACTGCTAAATTGATAGCAACATCACTAAAAATGGGAGGTATAATAGCTGAACTTTCAAAGGATGAAAATGAGAGACTTTTTGATTTTGGCTTGAAGCTTGGGCTTTTGTTTCAGGTCCAAGATGACATTATAGATGCAACACAAAATTCAAAAGAGGCAGGAAAAACAACAAAAAATGATGAAAATAAAAACTCTTATGTCAATTTAATGGGTTTAAAAGAGGC
>JALVXV010000219.1 GCA_027038235.1 Campylobacterales bacterium
GATAGGATCATACTATAGATCAAGACTTTGAGATAATTTTTGGATTGATTTGCAAATCCTTTATATCACAAAAGTATTTATATCTATATGCCTCTATAGCATATCTTCCTATCATTGCGGCATTGTCAGAGCAGTATTTTAGCTCAGCAACTCTTAGCTCTAAGTTATACTCTTTAGATAGAGCCATTATACTCTCTCTTAGACTCATATTTGCACTAGCTCCTCCTACAATACTAAAAATTTTTATATCTTGTGGAAGCTTTTTTAATATATTTTTTATCTTATGAAGTAGATGTTTTATGGCAACTTTTTCAAAAGAGGCACAGATATCCTCTTTATCTTTTTTTGATAGCTCCCCTAAAGATTTTATAGTAACTCTTACTTGATTTTTTAATCCAGAATAGCTAAAAGCCAATCTGTTTGAGTTGTAAAGCGGTATGGTAAAATCAAACCTATTGCTATCTCCATTTTTAGCATACTCCTCTACTTTTGGGCCTCCTGGATATCCAAGTCCTAACATTTTAGCTACCTTATCAAAACTCTCTCCAAAACTATCATCAAGTGTAGTAGCTAACACTTCATAATGGAAAAAGTCATCAACCCTTAAAACCATCGTATGACCACCAGAGACCAAAAGAGTTATCATGGGAAAAATAGCCTCTTGCTCTATAAACAAAGAGGCTATATGCCCTTTTAAGTGGTTTACGGCGATAAGAGGTATATCAAGTGCGATACTTAGAGCTTTTGCCATAGTAACACCCTCTATGAGAGTGACAGAAAGTCCCGGCTCATTTGTAACAGCAACTGCTTTTATAGAGTTAAAATAGGCTTTACACTCTTCTAAAATCTTAGGAAGTGCTTTTGTATGAAGTCTAGCAGCAAGTTCAGGAACTACCCCACCATATTTTGAGTGCTCTTTATCTTGGGATATTTTCTTGTGATATATAAGCTTTTTAGTCTCTATTTCAGTAATAGCAATAGAGCTATCATCACAACTACTTTCGATGCTTAGTATCATGGTTCGTGACTCGTGACTCGTGATTCGTGATTAGTGATTCGTGATTCGTGATTGTAATCTTCATATTAAATCCTAAACTCTCTGTCTTGCTAAAGCTCTTACCTCTTTATCTATTTCAAAAATATCTTCAAAATTACTAAGCTTTAGCCCTATATATTTTTCATATAAATTTAAAGTTATCTTTGATATATCAAAAAAGCCTATCTTGCCTTTTAAAAAAGCCTCTACTGCCACCTCATTTGCAGCATTTACCACCACTCCCATCTTTGGATGGGTTAAAATATCATCTTTTATCTGCCATATTGGGTATCTATTTTTATCAATTTTTTCAAACTTTATATTATCTATTTCAAGAAGATTTACATTTTTTACTATCTTTGAGGGTGGCTCTTTGTCCAAAATAGCATAAGCTATAGGCAATCTCATATCAGCTCCGGCAAAGTGTGCAGTAGTACTTCCATCTTGAAACTCTAAAAGTGCATGGATTATAGAGTTTTTCTCTATGAGAGCATCTACTTTATTGGTATTAAAAAGCCACTTTGCCTCAAGCAGTTCAAAAAGTTTATTTGTCATAGTAGCACTATCTATGCTTATCTTTTTTCCCATTTTCCAATTTGGATGATTTAGTGCATCTTTTGCTGTTTGGTTTTTTATTTTCTCTATATCTAGCTCTCTAAAGGGTCCTCCACTAGCTGTTATAATTATATTATCAATAGTTCTATCATTTAAAAGGTACCATATAGCAAAATGTTCGCTATCTATAGGAATAATTTTGGAGTTATCTACAAATGCTCCAGCAACTACAAGGCTCTCTTTATTTGCAAGGGCTAACTTTTTGCCAAGCCTTAAAGCCTCAAGTGTAGGCTTAAGCCCCATAAATCCCACAAGTGCATTTACTACAAGTTTACTTTTTGATAGATTGATAACCTCTAATATCCCTTTTTCACCATAAAATACACTATCATGCTCTACT
>JALVXV010000220.1 GCA_027038235.1 Campylobacterales bacterium
CTCTTTCCTTTGACTGTTTTGATGCTCTCTATCTTAATACTTCCAGAATCAACTCCACTTATAGGAGCTTTGACTTTTGGTAACTTTGCAAAAGTCTCAGGTGTTGTAGATAGACTTTCAAATACGATGCAAAATGCTTTGATAAATATTGTTACAATATTTCTAGGTCTTGGTGTTGGCTCAAAACTTGCAGCTGAAAAGTTTTTGGTAGCTGACACTTTGGGTATTTTAGCAATTGGCTTAGCAGCATTTGCAATAGGAACTGCTGCAGGAGTTTTAATGGCAAAGGTTATGAATAAATTTTCAAAAGATCCAATAAATCCTTTGATAGGATCAGCTGGAGTAAGTGCAGTTCCAATGGCAGCAAGAGTATCAAATAAAGTAGGCATGGAAGAGGATAAAACCAATATGCTCTTGATGCATGCTATGGGACCTAATGTGGCAGGTGTAATAGGCTCAGCAGTTGCAGCTGGAGTATTGCTTTCTATATTTAAATAACTGTAAATAAGGAGTTTTTCAAATGTCAGTTATCAAGGAGTTGGAAAAATGTGGTATCCAAAATGTAAAAAAGATTTTTCACAATTTGGATTATGATGAGCTATATGATCATGAGATGCGAAATCATGAAGGTCAAGTAACTGACAGTGGATGTGTGAGTGTAGATACAGGTATATTTACAGGAAGAAGTCCAAAAGATAAATATTTTGTAGATCAGCCACCATCAAATAAATATATCGCTTGGGGAGATATAAATCACCCAATCAAAAAAGAGGTATTTGATAAGCTTTTTAAAAAAGCAAAAGATGAGTTAAGCAATAAGGATTTATATATTCAAGATGCCTTTTGCGGAGCTAGTGAGAATAGTAAAAAATCTATAAGAGTTATTGCAGAAATTGCTTGGCAAGCACACTTTGTCAAAAATATGTTTATAAGACCTACAAAGGAGGAGCTTAAAGATTTTAAGCCAGATTTTACCCTCTATGTAGCAAGTAAGATTACAAATGAAGAGTGGAGAGAGCAGGGATTAAATAGTGAAGTTTTTGTGGTATTTAATGTGGAGGAAAATATCGCAGTAATTGGCGGAACTTGGTATGGTGGAGAGATAAAAAAGGGTGTTTTTTCCATGATGAACTACTGGCTACCGCTTGAAGGTAAGCTTGGTATGCACTGCTCTGCAAATGTTGGAAAGGATGATGATGTAGCTTTGTTTTTTGGGCTAAGTGGAACTGGAAAAACAACTCTTTCAACTGATCCAAATAGAGCCTTGATAGGCGATGATGAACATGGATGGGATGATGAGGGAGTTTTTAACTTTGAAGGTGGTTGCTATGCAAAGGTTATAGATCTTGATCCTTCAAGTGAACCTGAAATTTATGCAGCCATTAAAAGAGATGCACTTTTAGAAAATGTAGTCATAGATGATAATGGTCATGTGGATTATAGTGATAAGAGTAAGACAGAAAATACAAGAGTTTCATACCCAATATATCATATAAAAAATCATCGCTCATCACTACAAGCAGGTCATCCTAAAAATATTATCTTTCTAACTGCAGATGCTTTTGGTGTTTTACCTCCTGTTAGCAAGTTGACAAAAGAACAAGCGATGTACTACTTTCTTAGCGGATATACTGCAAAAGTTGCAGGAACTGAAAGAGGTATTACTGAACCTGTAGCTACATTTAGCTCATGTTTTGGTGAACCGTTTTTGCCACTTCATCCAACTGTTTATGCAAAATTGCTCGGAGAAAAGATAGATAAACACAAGGTAAATGTATATCTAGTCAATACAGGATGGAGCGGAGGAGCTTATGGAGTTGGAAAAAGAATGAGTATCAAAGATACTAGGAAGTGTATCAATGCTATACTTGATGGCAGTATAAATGATAGTGAGTTTGAAACTCTGCCTGTATTTAATCTTTCTATTCCAAAGAGTTTAGAGGGAGTTGATAGCAATATATTAAATCCAAAAAATACTTGGGCAAA
>JALVXV010000221.1 GCA_027038235.1 Campylobacterales bacterium
CCCTCCTTTAAGCACTAATTTAAGCAAATTTTAGTACAATATGGGCTTTTTGTAAGAGCCTGACATACTATCCACATATAGGAGAGCCGCATGACTACCAAAGAGCTATACCAAAAACTTGAAGATCTAATCTCTAAGAAAAAGAAAGATTATGTAACATATGCAGAGATTATGAATCTTTTTGAAAAACAACCTACTGCTTCAAATGCAAAAAAAGTACTCTCTCTTTTAAAGAAGTATGATGTTAAGTTGATAACTTCAGCTGAACTTGCTAAAAATAGAAATATACAAGAGGCAAAAAAGAGAGAGGAAGATAGAAAAAAAGTACAGGATAAAGCTCTTGAAGAGGAGTTTGATCTAGCAAGTGAAAAGGAGCTTTTAGAGTGGAGTAGAAGTGATAGTCCTGTTAGGATGTATCTAAGAGAGATGGGCAAAATTTCGCTATTAACCAAAGAGGAAGAGATAGATATTAGTAAGCAGATAGAGTTTGGTGAAGATATTATCATAGATGCTTTTTGTTCAGTTCCCTATCTTATAGATTTTATACTTGATTATAAAGAGCCTCTTATAAATAGAGAGAGAAGAGTTAAGGAGCTTTTTAGAAGTTTTGATGATGAGGATGATGAGGAAGAGAGTGAAGAGAGTGAAGAAAATAGTTCACAAACAAAAAGAACAAGCTCTAAGATATTAAAAAGAACAAAAAAGGTTCAAGAGAGTTTTAAACTTTTAGAGAAGGCAAAGAAGGATTGGATGAAGGCAACTTCTAAGCCCCTAAAAGAGGGAGCAACTGAAGAGGAGAAGCTCCACTATGATCTAGTACTTGCTTATAAAAAGAAGATATTAAAAGAGAGACTTTTAGAGCTTGGTCCTACAAGTAAACTTATCAATCAGCTTGTAAAATCTATGGAAACAGTGCTAAATAGTGGTGGTGATTTTGAAAAAGAGTTAAAAAGGCTTGAGTATAAGTTACCTCTATTTAACGATACTCTTAGAGAGAATCATCAAAAAATTTTATCTAAGATTACTACTATGACAAAAGAGGAGATAACTGATGCGGTTCCTGAAACCACAATGGTTTCAACATATATGGAGATAAAAAAACTTTTTAAAACAAAAGAGGCAAGTAAAAATAGCTTTAACCTTGATCCAGAAAAACTTAAAGAGATAGTTGAGCAGATAAAAAGGGGTAAAAAGATAGCTGATGCTGCTAAATTTAGGATGGCAAAATCAAACCTAAGACTTGTAGTATCTATCGCTAAACGATATACAAATAGAGGTCTGCCATTTTTGGATCTTATCCAAGAGGGCAATATCGGTCTTATGAAAGCGGTAGATAAATTTGAATATAAAAAGGGGTATAAATTTTCTACTTATGCTACTTGGTGGATAAGACAGGCTATCAGCAGAGCCATAGCAGACCAAGCTAGAACTATCAGAATACCAATACACATGATAGAGACAATAAATAGAATAAATAAAATCATAAGAAAGCATATCCAAGAAAATGGCAAAGAGCCAAGTGTGGATGAGATAGCTAAGGAGGTAGGGCTTAGCATTGATAAAGTAAAAAATGTCATCAAGATAACCAAAGAGCCTATAAGTCTTGAGGCTCCTATCGGAAATGAAGAGGATGGTAGATTTGGTGATTTTGTAGAGGATAAAAACTCTGTTTCACCTATGGATTATATGCTAAAAGCTGACCTTAAAAACCAGATAGATGATGTTCTTTCACAACTTAATGAGAGAGAAAAAGCGGTTATTAGGATGAGATTTGGTCTATTAGATGATGAGAGTGATAGAACACTTGAAGAGATAGGAAAAGAGCTTAGTGTAACTAGAGAGAGAGTAAGACAGATAGAGAGTAGTGCTATTAAAAAGCTTAAACATCCAAAAGTTGGAAGAAAACTTAAGAAATATATTGGAGAGTAGTGCTTTGTATTTTGTATATAGAAGAGTTGCATGAGATTTTTACTACTATTAATCCC
>JALVXV010000222.1 GCA_027038235.1 Campylobacterales bacterium
TCTGGTTCGATCAACAAAATTATATCATATCTTGAGAGTAGAAAATTTGAAGTTTCAAAAGTTGATGCTTTTTTGTTGCGATTTTTTGGAAAGCCACAGTCTGGATGGATTGATATTGGCAAAAGCAGACTTAGCAAGGGCGATTTTTTATATAAGCTTACCCATTCAAAAGCTGCACTTATAAAGATCACTTTAATCCCTGGCGAAACAAAAGAGATATTTTTTAATAATGTTGCTAAAAATATGCACCTAAATTATCAAAGACTAATAGATGAGTATGATAGACTTACAGATATAAAAGATGGAGTTATCTTAGCAGATACATATATAGTACCAGTAGGAATGAGTGAGAGACACTTGATAAGTTATCTTGTAAACAATTCTCTTTATAAACATAGAAAATTGTCTCAAAAGATTTTTGGAGTATATGATAAAAAGAGGTGGTTTTGGTATGTTAGTATGGCATCTATCATTCAAAAAGAGGCAGCAAACAACAAGGAGATGCCTCTTGTTTCAGCGGTCATACACAATCGTATCAAAAAAAATATGAAACTCCAAATGGATGGAAGCTTGAAGTATGGCTTATACTCCCATAAAAAGATAACAGCCTCAAGAATAAGAAATGATAATAGCCCATACAATACTTACAAGATAAAGGGTGTTCCAAAAGATCCTATCTGTAGTATCAGCCTTACTGCACTAAAAGCAGCAATTTTTCCTGCCAATAACAATTATCTCTATTTTGTAAAGGGAAAAGATGGCAAACATATTTTTAGCAAAAATTATAAAACCCATTTAAGAAATATAAAGAAGAGGTAGATAGTGTAACAGAAGGTAACACTTTTATGAAATAAATTACTTTTTTGTGTAGTATGGTAACAAATGAATAATTTTTTTTCAAAGAGATAACATATTAAAATTATTTTATGTTTACTATTATATACTTATAAAATAAATTTTAGCTATAAAGGATGGATATGAAAAAAAATATAATTTACACAAAGATAGATGAGGCTCCAGCACTTGCTACTTACTCTCTCTTTCCTATTTTGCAAAAGGTTCTTCCAAAAGCAGAAATAGAGATAGAAGAAAGAGATATATCTCTTGCTGGTAGGGTTATAGCTACTTTTAGCGATATATTGCCTAAAGATCAAAGGCAAAGTGATGAGTTAGCCTATCTTGGTGAGTTGGTAAATAAACCAGAGGCAAATATAATAAAACTTCCAAATATTTCAGCCTCTATCCCTCAGCTAAAGGCATGTATAGCTGAACTTCAAGAGCAGGGGTATAATTTGCCCAATTTTCCTGAAAATCCTAAAAATGATGAGGAGAAAGCTATAAGAGCAAAGTATGCTACTTGCCTAGGAAGTGCGGTAAATCCAGTACTTAGACAGGGAAATAGTGATAGAAGAGCAGCACTTGCGGTAAAAAGATATGCTCAAAAACATCCTCACAGACTTAAGCCATACTCAAAAGATTGCAAAGCCTATGTCGCCCATATGAGTGAGGGTGATTTTTATGAAAATGAAAAATCTATCATAACTAAAGATGCAACAACTCTATCGATAGAGTTAAATGGAAAAACTTTGACTACTTTAGATGTTGATAAAAAAGAGGTGGTATCTTCAAGCTTTATGTCTGCACAAAAACTAAGAGCTTTTTTAGCCCAAACTATAAAAGATGCTGATGAAAAAGGTCTTCTTTGGTCAATTCATCTAAAAGCTACTATGATGAAAGTAAGCGATCCTGTTATTTTTGGTCATGCTGTTAGTGTGTTTTTCAAAGAGCTATTTGATAAGTACCAAGAGGAGTTTGATAAACTTGGTATAAATCCAGACTTAGGTATCGGAGATCTTCTTAAAAAGATAGAAAATAGCGATAAAAAAGAGGCTATCGAGGCTGATATAAAAGCTATCATACTTAGCGGTAAGCCAAATATTGCTATGGTTGATAGTGATAATCTTATTACAAATT
>JALVXV010000223.1 GCA_027038235.1 Campylobacterales bacterium
TGGATATTGCTAACTTTGCTTATAAGATTTTGCATGAAGCTATTGATAGGGATTTTTTCTATTTTAGACTAGATGCAAAGTTTGATCATCTCCTTTTGGATGAATTTCAAGATACAAGTATATTGCAATTTGAGATACTAAAACCTTTGTTTGATGAGATAAGTTCAGGTGAGGGGGTAAGTGCTAAAAGGAGTATCTTTTATGTGGGTGATGTGAAGCAATCTATTTATAGATTTAGAGGAGGAAGCAAGGAGCTATTTTATGAAGTTGCCTCAAGATATAATTTGGAGATAAAAAGATTAAATAAAAATTATAGAAGTAAAAAGGAGATAGTAGAGTTTGTCAATGATATATTTTTGGGTGTAATGGATGGATATTTTAGACAAGAGGCTTATGATAGCAGCTCAAGCGGATATGTAGAAGTAGTTAAGGATGATGATATTTCACACTCTGTAAAAGAGGCTTTGAAAAAACTATTAAATGTCGGAGTAAAAGATGATGATATTGCTATCTTGACCTATACAAATGATGATGCATTTGTTATAGAAGAGGAGCTTAAAAAGGAGTTTAAAGATATAAGTATCGCTACTCAAACAAGTATGCTGCTTATCTCATCAAATGAGGTAAAGATCATACTTGAGTGTATGAAATATCTATATTTTAAAGAGGAGTTTTTTAAGAGCAACCTTTTAGCTTTGCTTGGTAAAGATATAGATGATGAGTTGGATTTTAGTACTCTTGATATATCGCTTTCGCCTCTTGATTTTGCATATAGATGTATAGAAAAGTTTGAGCTAAATAGTGAGGCTGTTTTGGAGTTTTTAAATGAGGCAAGAAGATATGATGATATAGAGAGTTTGCTATTTCACCTTGATGAATTTCAAGCACAACTGCCCCAGCCTGAGATAAAGGGAGTAAAGATACTTACTATTCATAAGTCAAAAGGTTTAGAGTTTAAACACTTATTAGTATGCGATAGGTTAAAAAGAAAAAATAGCGATAGAAGTTCATTTATCATTTATCAAGAGGGTTTAGAGGTCAAAGATATATTTTTGAAGGTAAAAAATAGAGAGTTTATAGACAAAGATTATCATAAAGCTTTGGAGTATGAGAGAAAATTATCCAAAGAGGATGAGTTAAATGCTATCTATGTGGCATTTACTAGGGCTAAAGAGTCTTTGTTTATTTTATCAAAAGAGAAAAATTCAGCTTTTGAGTTTTTGCAACTTGAGTCTGAAATAAGAGGAGAACTTTTAATAAATAAAAAAGATGAAACTCTTTTGAGGCAAAATATTTTTGAGTATCAAGAGCCAAGAGTTAAAAAGCAAGAGATTATTGCAAAAGATAGCGATAGAAAAAAAGAGAGTGACTTTGAAGCTATAAACTTTGGTATTGCTACTCACTATATGCTTGAAATGTTGGACGGTTTTGAAAAAAGTTCACTTAAAAGTGCTTATGAAGCTATGAAAAATCGCTATCTTGATATACTAGGAGAGATAAAGATAAATGACATTGCAAATAGAGTAAATAATCTTTTAACAAATAAAGAGTTTTTAAAGATGTTAGACTCTAAAAATATTTACAAAGAGTTACCTCTTGTGTTTGATAATGAATTAAAGCAGATAGATTTGCTGCTTGAAGATAAAGATAGTATAGTGATAGTTGATTATAAAACTTCTAATGAAGTACAAAATGAGCATATCAAACAGGTATCAAATTATGTAAATATCATAAAAAAGATAAAAGCAAAAGAGACAAAAGGGTATCTTTGCTATCTAAAAAGAGATGAGATAAAATTTGTAAAGGTAGAATATGTCTAAAGAGTATGAAGTATTGGTGGTGGTTGAGGTTGAAAATCTTGAAGATAAAAAAGCATTTGATAAGTATCTAAAAAAAGAGGGGCTTATAGAGATAGAGGGAGAGGAGTTTGCATATAGAGGTGTTAGTGCAACTCCTCTTTTTAATACAAGAGCTTTTTTAGAGGATACCTTTAAAAAAGCACTAAAAAAGGGTAAAAGCTTTGATAGCTTTAAAATGATAGTTCAACTTGGAGACAATCCCCTTGAAATTTATAAGTACAATAAAGAAAATGAGAGTTTCTAATCCCTCTTTTTCATGCCAAGCTGTAGTCTATAAGAGCCAGGAGTTCCCGGGGGTACTAAGGCTACTCTATCACCATTTTTTATGGTAGTTTCTTTGCTTACTACTTTGCCATTTAAAAATACCGCCTCTACATCACCCTCTTGTAAATGCAAGATATTTTCTATCAAATGATTGAAATCACACTCATCTTCAATGTCAACTTTAGCATTGACATACTCTGTAATACCCTGTTTTTTTAGCTTTTCTCTTATAAAAGAGAAAGCATTAAAAGTTATAGTGATCATAATTTTCCTTGTGTTGAATTTTTTATAATATAAATAAGTAAAAGTGGGAGTAAAATGAGATTGAGCAGATATTTGCTAAAAAAGTAGATGGATAGATTGACAAGCTCATTTATAATCTTTGAGGCATTTTCTAGGTAAAATTTCATAGAACTTTTAAGCTCTTGGTATGATTTTGTTGTATTGGAGATACTATTTTGTATCTTATCCCAAATGGTGTTATTATTTTGGATAGTTATAGTCGGTATGGATGATCTATCTTTGATAAATTGTAAAGATTTTAAACTTTTTTGAATTTGCGGGTCAAATATCTCCTTGTTAAAATAGTGTGAAACTATAGCACTAAAAGGTATAAAAAGCCTTACAACTACAAGAAGGATAAGAAATTTTTCCAATATTTGATTTTCAAAGAAAAAGTATATTAAAGCTAATAAAACAACTACCAATATAACAATTTTAGTTTTTGAGACTTCATATAGAGCCTTTTCGCTACCTAAAGCCCAAATAGCAAGAGTTATCATATCTGAAAACCGTTCAACCGCATCATTTATAGGATCTAATACTTCCCCTACAGCGATATTGCCCTCTATGCCTACTCCCAAAGTGATACTACTTTTTTGTATGAGAGATACTCCAGCATTTAAACTTCTTAAAAGTGCATAAGTTATAACTGCTCCTTTTAGAGAGTTATCTATATATCTTTTTGAAAAGGTGTTATATAGAGGAGTAGAGACAAAAATAGCAACAACCAATAAAGGCAAAATCACCCTTTTTGGTGTAAAGGAGTTAAAAATTTTTGTTTTCATAGTGTCAAATTTTATCAGAAATTACTTAATCTTGCTTGAACCCAAATTTTGCAATAGACTTCACTGCATTAGCACATATCATTGAACTTATAGCCTTTTAAAAAAGTTTCGACTTAACACTTTTGTGATAAGCCTTCAACTTTTTTAAAAGCCTCTAATCTTCAAGCATAAACGATACTACAACAAACTCTATTGCAAAATTTGGGTTGAATTTAAATTTATCTTTTGAAAGCTGCACTTGCATATCCCACAACTGCACCTTTATCTCCACTGGCATCGGCACTTGTTCTATAATCAAGCAATATCGGTTTTAAGTTTTTATCTTTTGCATAGAGTACTATACCTTCAATACCAAGTATTCCACAAGCTTCACAGCCTTGGTGCAACAAAGAGGTATCAAGTTTTGATACTGCTTCAAGGCAGATACTATCAAGCCTGTTAGCTTTTTCTATATCATGATAGTGGCTTAAGTCACTGCTTATGGCTACCGCACTATCTTTATCATCAAGTATAAACTCTATGATATTTTTAAGTTCTTTAGGAGTAATTCTGCCATACACTATCTCAACAACCTCTACTTGAGGTAGGTAATATTTCAAAAAGGGCATTTGTACCTCTGTACTATGCTCTTTGTGTGCTTGAGGGTCAAACTTAAGGTCAAATCTGCTTTGCAACTCTTTATTTAAATCACTATCAATCTTCAAATCACCAAAGGGAGTCTCATACCTATCAAATAAAGCTATACTTGCACCCTCTACAAATACTCTATGAGAAGGACCTACAACAACCACTCTTTTTGGTTTAGAATTTTTAAGTACTCTAAAAGCTATATTTGCTGTAAAAGCTGAGTAAACATATCCCGCATGTGGCACTATGATAGCTTTTGGAGCGATCTTTAGTATGTCATTATCTTTTAAATGTTTATCAAGTATATCATTATAATATGAAAACATTTTTTCTATCTCTTTTGCATCAGAAGGGTAAAAAGTCCCACCGACAGCCATTTTTCGTGATTCATGATTGGTTTTCATGTTGTTTCTAAACTCCTTCTATTTTTCTGTTATGCTTTGTCCTATACCAATATATCACATAAACACTTTTGAAGATTTGCTAACTCTTTAGAATTTAATTTTGATAACTTTTCTTTAATTCTTATTTTGCTTAATGCTCGTATTTCATATACACAAGCATCACTATTTTCTTTCAATTTATCTCGTGAACTTATATAAACCCAAATTTTGCAATAGACTTCACTGCATTAGCACATATCATTGAACTTATAGCCTTTTAAAAAAGTTTCGACTTAACACCATGTAGATAAGCCTTCAACTTTTTTAAAAGCCTCTAATCTTCAAGCATAAGCACTACTACAACAAACTCTATTGCAAAATTTGGGATAAAATCTATAAGGCATCGTATCTAGTTCTATGACAGTTGAAAGAGGTATTACTATAACTGTATCCAATATATCATTATCCTCATAAGAACTTATTATAACTGCAGGTCTAAGCTTACCTATTTTTCCACCTTTTGCAGGGTTGAAATCAACCAAGCAGATATCTCCTCTATGCAATTCCATCAGATACTGCTCCATCTTCTATCTTGTCTTTTCTTGAAGCTTGTAAAACTCTGTGCAGTAGTTTTCTTTTTCTTTTTTTTTGTAATTCTAAATTAAATTTTTCAAACTCATCTTTAAATATTTTAGGTACAAAATAGCCTATTTCTTCATTTTTTCTACCATTAATAATAATTGCTACATCATTTATTTCAAAAAAATTGGTGCTATTTCTTAAACTTGAAAGTGTCATATTGATCATACATATCCTTTTTGCATTTTAATTTTACATTATTGTATCACTTTATATATTAAATATCAACTCCTTTTTCCTCCTTATTGCCAAACTCCCTCTATCTCTCTTTTGCATTTTGGACATTTGCCACTTTTTATCTTATCTATTGCGATATTGTAGCCACTTCTACCTATAAGCAAGTTGCCACATTTTGGGCAGTAAGTATCTTGCGGTAGAGTAACATTACCTAAATATACATAGTACAATCCAGCCTCCTTTGCTATCTTGTATGCCCTTTGAAGAGTTTCTATCTTGGTATGGCTATGCTCTTTCATCTTATAATCAGGATGAAATGCACTTAGATGCCATGGAACATATTTTCCAAGCTCATTAGCTATAAAAGATGCCATCTCTTCTAACTCTTTTTGAGTATCATTATCTCCCTCAATAAGAAGAGTTGTAACTTCTACCCATATACCTTCACTAACCATAAGCCTTAAAGTATCTTTTACCGCTTCAAGTCCACCTTTTAAAACTTTTTTATAGTATTTTTCATTCCAACTTTTTAAGTCTATATTGGCTCCATCAAGCCAGTTTGCCATATCTCTTATCACTTCAGGCGATTGAAAGCCATTGCTAACAAAGATATTTTTTATCCCTTGCTCTTTGGCTAAAACTCCAATATCTTTAGCATAAGGATAAAATATAGTCGGCTCATTGTATGTATAAGCTATAGAGCTATATTTGTATCTTTTAGCAAGTTCTACTATCTGGGGAGGTGAGGTTGATACACTTTTGTCTATATTGTTTGATTGTGAAATTCTCCAATTTTGACAAAATGGACAAGCAAAATTACATCCAACTGTCCCAAGACTAAGAGTTAAAGTTCCAGGTAAAAAATGAAATAGCGGCTTCTTTTCAATAGGGTCTATATTGTATGCACTAAGATGAGAATAGACTAAGTTTTTGAGTTTCCCATTTTCATTTTTATTGACTTTACATACTCCTACTTGAGTATTTTTCAAATGGCAATAGTGTCTGCACAATATGCATTTGATTTTGTCATCTAAAAGAGTTACATAATAGTCCATAATTTTTCCTCTGTATAAATTATTGATATTGTAACATTTTATAGATAATTGTGGTATAATGTCTTAAGAGCTATATATGGAGGCATTAGTGAAAAGTAGAGTTATTGTTTTGTTATTTTTATCTTCGCTATTTTTGTTTGCGGGATATGATGGGTTTTTTGCTAGTGTTGATATCTATGATAGTGATACAGGGCTATACTATAAATCTATACAGAAAAATGAGAAAAAGTCTGGGCTAATTTTCTCAAAATCAGCGACAAATTTGGTGTGTAACATAAATATCTACAATCCCAAAAATAAAACCTCCACAACAATTTTTAGAAGAAATGATCAACAAATTGTAGCCTTTTTATTTGAAATGGGATATGAAAAAGATCATATAGTATTTTTTGATAGAGCAGATCATATCAAAAACAATAAAAATATTAAAAAAAGTGCTATTAAAAATAGATTGATAATAGCAACTTATGATAGCAATACACAAAAGACTACTTTGTATAGTTGCAAAAAAGATGGTAAAGATCTAAAAAAAATTGCTACATTAAAGAGTGGATATAGTTGGCATATTGATGTTAAAAATTCTAAAATCAGAGCTATCTATGCAAAAGAGGGGGAGTTTAAGATGGAGGTTTATGATTGGTAAAAAAAGAGAAAATATATGAAATTTAAAAAAATTATCCTATTTTTGTTTTTGACAACTATCTTACAAGCCCAAAGATACAATCTATCTGCCTTACAAAGAGCTTGTAATATTGACAATAAACAGATGAGTTGTTTTTTATTGGGCGGGGTCTATTTTAAGGGTAAACAGGTGCCTATGGATCTGGTAAAATCAAAAATCTATTTTACCAAATCATGTAAATTGGGCAATAAAACATCTTGTAAGCTTGTAAATGATATAGATAAAATCTTTTTAGAGATGCAAACAAAATATAAAAAAGAGTGCAATGAAAACAAAGTCTCCTCTTGTATATCATTGGCTATACAATATCTACAAGGCAAACTACTGCCAAAAAGTTATAAATCAAGCTTGAAATATTTTAAAAAAGCTTGTGAACTTAAAGATCTTAGATCTTGTTTGACAATACCTAAGTTTTATCTAAGAGGCATAGGAGTAAAGATAGATGTCAATAAAGCAGCAAAGTATATAATAAAATCTTGTTATTTAGGCAGTATTCCAGCTTGTAAAATGATAGCTAACAAGTATGAAACAGGCAACAGAGTAAAACAAGATAAAAAATTGGCAAAAAAATTGTATAAAAAGGCTTGTAGTTTAGGAGATAAAAAGGCTTGTATAAAATATAAAAGTTTATAATCTTGTGTGATAAATTGATCTCTTTTATTGCCAATGTTTATCCTCCAATTGGTGCCAATAAGTTCTCTAAAACAAAATACCAAGTAGTTGCTATTTTGCTTATAATATTATCATCCTCTTTAGTTTATTATTTTTGGTTTAGATAAAATTGAAGATATTTTTGATACAATATTTTATCTTATTTTTGGAGGTCTTATTTGAGAGAGATTGTTAGCATATTTTTTATAATATTTTTTTTAAATCAGATAGCCTATGCTAAAGAGTGTCCCGATAAAGAGTATATCAGATATAAGCAGCTCTCATTTGTTCATAAGGGATTTGTATCTCCATATTTGATAGATGCTAAAACTAAAAAGGGTATGTGTGATCTAAGGGCAGAAACCTACCTCTACAACAAAAGCTTAGACAATAGCAAAGCTATTTTGGTAGGAGATAGTGTTGTGGGTATAAAGGAGTATGGTGGTGGCATTATTGCTATTTTTTCTACCTTAGGATCTCATGGCGGAGAGGTACTATTTTTGAAACAGGAGATAGTAGATAAAGATCAATATCCAAACAAATTTAAATTGATACCTATCAAGATAGAAAATGAGGGGGATGCCTTTTACTCCAATATGGGCAATAGTATATCTGTTTTGGTAAGTTATCAATTGACCAAAAGATACCCAACATTAGAAGTGGTAACTTACAATATTCAAAATAGAACAAAATTGGTTACAAAGAGGTATAAACTATCCTATGAAAAGATGAAATTTTTTTTGGAGGATTTAAACAAATGAAGATAAAATATAAGGGTACAAAATGTTAGAACTTTATGATGGTGCTTTGGATGTAGAGGAGATACTCTCGCGATGGTACAATACTTATAAAGATAAAAATTATGGTGCTTTTATCAATTTTGTAGGTATTGTTAGGGATGAAGATGGCATTGAAGGGCTAAGTTTTGATATATATGAACCTATTTTAAAAAGCTGGTTTGAAAAGTGGCAAGAAAAAGCAAAAGAGCAAAATGCCTATCTTCTTATGGCTCACTCAAGAGGAGATGTGCCAAATCATAAAACATCATACATCTCAGCCGTACTCTCTCCAAAGAGAAAGGTCTCTCTTAAGATGATAGAGGAGTTTGTAGAGGATTTCAAGGCAAATGCTCCGATATGGAAGTATGACCTAAAAAATGGCAAAAGAGAGTATGCGATTGATAGAAGTACCCCGATAGAGGGAAGTGGGATACTGTCGTAGGATTTGGGATGTAGGATTTTGGATGTAGGGTTTGGGATTTGGGATGTAGGATTTGGGATTTGGGATGTAGGATTTGGGGTTTAGGATTTGGGGTTTAGTTACGAATATCGGAGGGAAGATGAAAAAATTTATTGGGTTTGATGAGTCATTAAAGATACTTAAGAGTGCTTTTGATGAAGAGGTTGGTTGTGAACAATTGTTCTTAAATGA
>JALVXV010000224.1 GCA_027038235.1 Campylobacterales bacterium
TCTTCAACTTCACTATTAAGTGTAATCAATCCCAACTCATCAGCATAGTTTAGCAACAAAGCCTCATTTATAAGTTGTCCTAAGGCTATCTTCTCTAAGCCTAACTCTTTTGCTTTTTCTTGAGTTAACTCTCCTTTTAATTGCTCTTGATAGTAGTTGTACAAATTTGAGTAAGCATTATTCATCTCTTTTATAGTTATCTTTCTATCACCTACTACCGCTACTGCCCCAGCTCTATTTCTATTGTAGCTATAAGCACCCCATCCTACAAAACCTGCTCCTACAAAAGCGATAGTACTTATCCAGATGGTTATAACCAAATACTTTCTGTGTTTTTGCATCCATGTGATCATATACGATTCCTCTAACCTTTTAATTTTGGGTATAATTCTATTGAATTTGTTATTAATTTATGATGAAATTAGGAGAAAATATGGATAATTTATCCTTAATGAGAGAGGATTTGAAATATATTTGGCATCCATGCACTCAGATGAAAGATCATCAAAGAGTTCCTTTGATACCAATAAAGAGTGCAAAAGGTGTCTATCTTGAGGATTTTGATGGCAATAGATATATAGATGCTATAAGTTCATGGTGGGTCAATCTATTTGGTCATCAAAACAGATATATAAAGGATAAAATAAAGGAGCAATTAGATAGCCTAGAGCATGTTATATTTGCAGGTTTTACTCATGAGCAGATTATTAAGCTCTCTAGGAGACTTATCAAGATCGCTCCAGACAATCTTACAAAGTGTTTTTATGCAGATAATGGCTCAAGTGCTATAGAGGTAGCTATAAAGATGAGTTTTCATCACAATAAAAATAAAAATCTAACAAAGCCATACTTTGTCTCTTTGGAAAATTCATATCATGGAGAGACTATAGGTGCACTATCTTTAGGAGATCTTGGTATTTATAAAAAGAGTTACGAGGAGTTGCTTTTAAAATCTATCAAGACCCCTGTCCCAAAAGATAAAAGTAAGGGTGAGGCTATAAAAGCTGCTAAAAAATTAGAAGAGATATTTAAAAAAAGAGGCGATGAAATATCAGCTTTTGTCATAGAACCATTGGTGCAATGTGCAGGAGGGATGCACATGTATCATCCAGAGTATCTAAAACTATCTAGCAAATTATGCAAAGAGTATGATATTCACTATATTGTAGATGAGATAGCGACAGGTTTTGGTCGTACAGGGTATATGTTTGCTTGTGAGAGTGCAGAGATCAAGCCAGATTTTATGGCACTATCAAAGGGGATAACAGGTGGTTATCTTCCACTCTCTGTCGTACTTTTGCAAGAGGAGGTATATGAGGGTTTTTATTGTGATTATAATTTGCACAAATCATTTTTACACTCACACTCATATACAGGCAATGCTTTAGCTTGTGCTGCAGCAAATGCTGTACTTGATATATTTGAAAGAGATAATATCTTAGAAAAAAATAGAGCAAAAAGTCAATATATAGCAAAAAAATTAAATAGATTTTTAGAGTTAAAAAATGTCGAAAGCATAAGACAAACAGGCATGATTGCAGCACTTACACTAAAGGGGTATGATAGCACTCAAAGAGTAGGGCTTAGAGTATATGAGTATGGATTAAAAGAGGGGGTTTTATTAAGACCACTTGGAAATGTGATATATTTTATGCCACCATATATCATAACATATGATGAGATAGATAAGATGATGGATGTAGCTTATGAAGGGATAAAAAGTCTGTAGTTTAGATATTTGCAAGTGTAAGTATTCTACAACTGTTCTCTATCAAAGAGAGTGTTTGAGCCATTTTATATAGATCTCTATCATAGATATATATGCCATATCCTCTTATGATGATAAAGTGCTTTTTCTGCTGTTTTAGATAGGTAGATATCTCATATTCAGCTCTATCACTCCAACTATCAAAATTTTTAGGGTCATAAATCTCTATATCATTTAGATATTTATATCCAAAGTA
>JALVXV010000225.1 GCA_027038235.1 Campylobacterales bacterium
GCAAAGTTAAATACTATATTAAAAAATGCAGAGCAAAATTCGACCAATCAAGTAGTAGTAGTTACACTCAAATCCCTTCAAGGCAATGATATATCACAGTATGGCTATCAGCTAGGAAGAGCTTGGGGAATAGGTCAAAAAAAGAGTAACAATGGAGTTTTACTGATCGTTGCTCCAAATGAGAGAAAAGTGCGTATTGAGGTAGGGTATGGCTTAGAAGATAGTTTGACAGATGCTATAAGCTCTATAATTATCCAAAATGATATACTACCCTACTTTAAAAAGGGTGATTATGATAGTGGTGTATTAAATGGAGTAAAAGCCATACTCTCTGTCTTAAAAGGAACTTACAAAAAGCAAAAAAAGGTATCAAAAAAGGATAAAATTGCTCCCTTTGTCTTTTTCATATCTATCTTTTTTACTATTTTTGCCCAGTCGATCTTGTCAGACAAGTATAAAAATATCGCTTCTAAAATTATACCAAGCTCATTTATAGGATTTTTTGCATATATATTTACAATGTCTTTGATCATAGGAGCTTTAGCATTTGTTATATCATTTATAGTTTTTATCTTTTCTAAAACATTTGAAAACTCCTTGGGTTCTTCGCCTATTATCATAGGGGGTGATGATAGTATCTTTGATAGTGATGGTGGATTTGGTAGCTTTGGAGGCGGTTTTAGCGGAGGTGGCGGTAGCTTTGGTGGCGGTGGAGCAAGTGGGAGTTGGTAATGGATAAATATCTAAATGATAAGACAAAAAAAAAGATCAAAGAGACAATAGAGCAAATCGAGCAAAAAAGTGATGCAGAGGTTGTCGTAGTAGTAGCAAATAGTTGCAATAGATATAGATACTCTATCTTTTTATATGCTCTTTTATCTATGCTAATTGTACCATTTTTGATAAAGCTTTTAGGGATTTCTTTTGATAATATTCAGCTATTTTCATTAATGATAGCGACTTTTTTATTTGTTGGAATATCTTTAGAATATAGCAAATTTAAATATAAAATTATACCCAAAAAGGTAAAAATGCATAGATGTGAAGAGATGGCATTTAAGCAGTTTGAAAGATTGGGTATCGACAGGACTAAAAATCATAAGGCTCTACTGATATTTGTCAGCTTAAATGAGAGATATATAAGAGTTATAGCTGATAAAAATATAGATGAAAAAGCCAATGAAAATCTTTGGAGAGAGCTTGTATCAGATTTTTCAAAGTGTGCAAGAGAGCAGGGGATAAACGATGCTCTTTTGTTGATGGTAAGTAGATGTGGAGATTTTTTAAAAAATAATTTTCCAAAAGGAGATAAAATAAAAGAAAATGAACTTAGCAATGAGGTTGTAGAGATAAAAAATTGATCTAGTCTTATCTCTTTTTCCAGTTAAGTAACTTATCCCACCCCATTGAAAATATGGTCGCTAAAAGTGATAATACTATAAAATTTACAACATTAAAAGCCCACCCCTTTTCAGGTTTGAAAGTCAAATAAGAAAACAACAGGCCTACAACTACTCCATTTATGATATTTTTATACCAAAAATTTTTCCAAATATTTCTCATGATATGCCTTTTTTATCTGCATTATACTATAATTTACCAAAAATTTTTTAGGAATGTTATGGCACTTCTTGATTTGCTTGAAATTAGTAAAAATTATGAAACTCAAAAGATATTATGTGAGATCGATTTTCACCTAAATGAGGGTGAAAGGGTTGCTCTAATAGGTCAAAATGGAGGGGGAAAATCAACCTTTTTAAATATATTAAATGGTACTTTAGAGCCTGATAATGGCAGAAGAGTGGTTAATAACTCTATAAAGATAGATATCCTTCAACAACAACCCATCTTAAATCAAGAGTTAAATGTAAAAGATGCTATCGAAAATGAACTACAAGAGTTAAAAGCAAAAAAGTTAAGATTTGAAAAGGTTAGTGAACTTTTATCAAATGATTATGATAACA
>JALVXV010000226.1 GCA_027038235.1 Campylobacterales bacterium
ATAGTAAGGATATAGAGTATGAATGAGCCATTGTTTATTAGACCAATTATTGAGGTTCAAGACTTCTTGCCTATTTTTATCTCTGCATCTTTGATATTGGTATTTGGGCTCTTTTATGCAACTATTATTACATTGGTTAAAATGCAAATCTTAAGTAAAAAGTATAATATTTTAGCATATCTGTTTTGGGCTTTACAACTTTATAGTACATATTTTATGACAGAAAAGATGCACTCTCAGCCCTTTACTATAAAGGCAATGATTATCGCAATGTTTGCTTATTTGATGGTGCCTCATATATATTATTACTTGATAACAAAAACTGAACAGAGATATGAAAATGAGTGATGAAATATAAATATTCTTTTTAAGCTACTACAGTAGAGTAAGAGTATTTATGTTTCATTACTAAAATAAAAGGAGGACTAATGTCTAGGAAGAAAGTGTCTGTTTGGACAGATAGCCGTTTTTGGCAGAGATCTGCCGTATGGGTGACAGGTTTTTCAGCAGTGTTGCTGATATGGCTGACATTTGACACGATGGGTCAAATAACAATGGGAACTCAAAAAGATATAGATAGTGGCACTATCAAGAGAGTACCCTCTGCAACTGTAATCAACTATAAAGTTGAATACAAAATGAACCAAAAAAGAGGTCATGAGGTTCCAGTTATCGGTGGGGATGATGGAAAGGGAAACTCATTATTTAAGGTGAAAGAGAAGTTTTTTGGTAGAGATGACTACTCTCAAAAAGAGGCTGATGAACTTTTACACCTAGGAAAACTTGCCTCTCAAGCAAAAAACTGTATGGATTGTCATACACTTTTAGGAAATGGTGCATACTATGCTCCTGATCTTACAAAAGCTTGGTTAGATCCTGCTTGGCAAAAAGGTGGAGCTATGCAAGCAATGACAGGAAAGAGTACAAAAGAGGAAGCAATGGCTGAATTTTTACAGCATCCGGGTAAATATTCAACCCATGCTAGAATGATGCCAAATCTTGGAATAACTGCAAAAGAGGCAAAAGCTTTAGTTGCATTTTTAAAACATATGGCAACGATAGATACAAATGGTTTTCCAAGAGGTTTTGGAAAGATAAAAGAAGGAGTGGTCTATGCAAAGACAAAATAGTTATAAATATGAAGGACAAAAATTAGCTAGTTGGTATTTTACTGTTGCTATGATACTTTTTGGTGCACAATTGCTTTTAGGTTTGGTTGTTGCAATTCAATTTATCTATCCAAGCTTTTTATATAATGTGTTGGATTTTTCTATTGCTAGAATGATACATATCAATGCGATGGTTGTTTGGATGCTTTATGCAATGATAGGTGCAGTTTACTATCTTCTACCTGAAGAGACTGGTATAGAGGTAGTTGGTGTTGGTATAGCAAAACTGCTTTTTTGGATATTAACTTTAGCAGTTACTGTTGTAGTGCTTGTTTATATCTTTATCCAAGTTGGACCTGCAGATGATAGTACTATTTGGCTAATTACTGAGGGTAGAGAGTATATAGAGGCTCCAAGATGGGCTGATATAGGTATAGTTGTTGTTGTACTTGGATTTTTAGCAAACACATTTTTAACCTCTATGAAGGGTAGAAGAACTGGTATCATGACTGTTATTCTTTCAGATATGATAGCATTGGCTGGTTTATACTTAGCAGGAATGTTCTTTACTGATAATATCTCAATGGATCAATACTGGTGGTGGTGGGTTATCCACTTGTGGGTTGAGGCTACTTGGGAAGTATTTGTAGGAGCTTTAGCTGCTTATGGACTTATCAAAGTTGTTGGTGCAAATAGACAAATTGTTGAAATGTGGCTATGGATAGAGGTAGCTATGCTTTTTGGCTCAGGTATTTTAGGACTTGGTCATCACTACTTTTGGATAGGAACACCAGAGTATTGGTGGGAGATCGGTGCTTTATTTAGTGCACTAGAGCCACTACCACTTGTTGGTATGTTTGTCCATGTCTTGTATGATTGGGGAAAAGAAAAGGGTATGAAAGCTGCAACTGGAGAGGATATGAGTTCAAACAATACTCCAGCTCTTATGTGGCTTGTTTCTAATGGTTTTGGAAACTTTTTAGGTGCAGGTATTTGGGGATTTTTCCATACATTACCACAAGTAAATATCTATACTCACGGTACTCAGTTTACTGCAGCTCATGGACACCTTGCATTCTTTGGAGCTTATGCTACTATACTTATTGCAATGTTCTATATAGCAGTACAGGGAAAGCATGGCATCAAAAAGCTCAGAGCTACATTTGCATCAAAAATGGCGATCTTTCTTATAACATTTGGTGTTGTAGGAATGACAATCGCATTGACAATAGCTGGGTATGAACAAGTACTTATCGCTAGAGCTCAATTGGGTGGTACTTGGGAGGCATATTTTACAGCTCAAGATCAGCTTTGGATGGCTCAAGCTATGAATTGGAGACTTATTATGGGTGTAGTAACAACAGTTGGATTTTTCTACTTAGCAAAAGATTTGCTAACAATTAGCAAAAATCCTGAAAATGTATATGAGTAAAGGAGATAGATATGATAGAACAATTTACAGATGTTGTCCCTAGCTTTTTTGGGACACTCAATCAAGGACCTTTGACATTGACTATATTTTTGCATACTGTGATAGTTATTCCAATGTTTTTTATATATTTTCAAGAGAAAAAGAGACTTGAGAGAGAAAATAGAGATTAAATTGATTTAAATCAATGTGTTAAATATTATATTTATGATAAAATTTTGTTATTAGTTAAAAAACTAAAATTTAGTATAGGGTAGGGAATATTTTCTAAGGAGGAAAAATGAAAATAGGTCATTTGCTTAGTATAGCAGCTGGTACAATGCTAGTTGCTACAATGGCTCAAGCTGGTACAAGTAAACTTAATTTGGCAAAAGTTTACGAAAAAGAGTGCCAAGGGTGTCACGGACCAATTCACCAAGGTGGAGTTGGAGCCGATCTTAGACCAAAAGCATTGAAAAAGAAAAATGCTCAGATGTTAGCTGAAACAATCTTAAATGGTAGAGCAGGAACTGCTATGCCATCTTGGAAACATATGTTTTCAAAAGATGATGCGGCGGCTATGGTTGATTGGTTGATGAATTGGAAAAATACTGTAACTCTTAAACTTTCTTTGCAGGATGTTAAAAAATCTTGGAAAAAATTGGCTAATAGAGAGAAGCTTTACAAGAAGTATCCTACTCCAACAGATGTAAAGAGTGTTCATGATATATCTTTTGCTACTGAAAGAGATGCCTCTTTGGTTGACTTTATAGATAATACAACTGGGAAAGTTCTTAGCAGACATAAAGCAGGTTTTGCAGTGCATGTTACAGTTACAAATAAGAGGATTCCTAGATATGCTTACTCAATAAGTAGATCAGGAAGACTTACAATGTTTGATCTCAATGCTCCTGGACAACCTGCGATAGCTAGTGTTCAAGTTGGACAAGAGAGTCGTGGTCTTGCAGTTAGCCCTGATGGTAAATATGTAATGGCTGGAAACTACAATCCTGGCGGTGCTGTTCTTTGTGATGCTATGACTTTGGAGCCTTTAAAAGTATATCCAACTTCAAGTGTTATTGATCCTGATGGAAATATAGGACCAAGTAGAGTTGCTTTTATAGCTGATACTCCTTATGCTCCATATTTTATATTTGCTTTAAAAGATGGTGGTCATGTATATATAGTTGACTATTCAAAGCCAAACTTCCCTATAGTTGGAGATGTTCCAAATATCGGTAAGATACTTCATGATGCTTTTGAAAATGAAGGAAAGCAGATAGGTAGATTTGTTTATGTTGCCTCTCAAGGAAGCGACCTTATGGGTGTGATAGATCTTAAGAGTAAAAAATTAGCTGCAAAGATTTATACAGGTCCTGGAACCAAGCCACATCCTGGACAAGGAAGTTCTTGGTTTAATGATAAGTATGGTCAACTTAATGCTACAAATAGTATGAATGTTGGTGATGTTGTTATCTGGGATATGAATAATGAGGTTGTTGCAAATGTACCAACAGCAGGTGGTGGACTCTTTGTAGGAACAAGCAAAGATACTCCATATATTTGGTCTGATTGTGTATTAGGCGGTCCTCATAACTACAATAAAGTATATCTTATAGATAAGCAAACACTTAAAGTTGCAAGAATTATAGAGGTTGGTAAGAAAAAAGGTAAGCTTATAGATGCTGAAAGTGGAAAAGTTTTACAAACTTGGGATGCTACTCAATATAAGATCGTTAAGCACAAAGAGGTAAAATCTAAGATTTCAAATGAAACTTTAGTACCTTATACTGCTAAACATGGTGAAAAAGTAGCAAAACCAGTTCAGCCTAGACTACTTCATGCTGAACCTGCAAATCATGGAAAATGGGTATTTATTAGTGAGTGGACTACAGGCAGAATTGGTATATTTACAAATAAAGGTAAATTTGTAAAATATATCTACAATTTAACTACACCTACATTTACTTATTCTGTTGAGCACAGACAAGAAGTACCTGGTGCATAATTGCTCTATCACCTATCCCTTATGGGGTAGGTGATAATCTCTTATTAAAGTAAAAAAATGAGAATATTTTTACTTATATCTATAATTTTTTCATTTTCTTGGTCAGTATATCTTTCAAATAAATCTTGCAAAGAGTGCCATAAAGATATCTATAATGAGTATCAAAGATCTTATCACTCCAAGGGTTATTTTAATGATATACTTCATAGAAGTATTGCAGATAAGATAAGTAGTAAAAAATATGATTGTGCTGTATGCCATATGCCAGCAGCCCAAGATATAAATGCTTTAGCTACTGGATTGGAAAGACCAAATAGTAGTGATATAAGGCAAAAAGATGCTATTTCATGTTTTTTGTGTCATGAGATTGCCTATGTAAAAAAGGCACACAGATATAACAATATTATATTAACTAAACAGACTGAGGGATATAAGCCAAGTCTCTATGGTGGGCTTGAAAACCCTGATGAAAATGATAAGCACTCATCTTTAAATAATCCTTTATATAAAGATAATGTCTGTAAGGGGTGTCATGCACACAAGAGAAATCAAAATGATCTATTGATATTTAAAGCTATGGATGATAAACAATCATCAAAAGAGTGTATAAAGTGCCATATGCCATATATCCTAGGTGGTAGTGAAAATATGAATAAAAAAGCTAGAAAAGAGCATAGAAGTCACTATTTTTATGGCATTCATGATGATCAGATGAGAAAAAAGAGTGTAGATTTGTCTATAGATATTAAAAAGGATAACCATATAAAGGTAAAACTTACAAACAAGATGGCCCATCCACTTATTATTCAATCTGCTAGAAAGATGTATCTAAGGGTTATTGTAAAAAGAGGTAATAAAATCATATGGAGCAATAAAGCTGATAAAAATTCATACTTTAAGTATGATTATCTAAAAGATAAAAAGAGTGTCATTATACCATATAGTGCAACCTCTTATAGATGGTTTAATAATTTAGAGGCAAAAAAGAGCAAGAATTATGACTATTTTATCGAGGATTTAAAAAAAGGTGATAAAATAATAGCCTCATTTTATATGGTACTGGCAAAAAAAGAGTGTATTGACTTTGTAGGATTAGCTAAAAGTGGACTTGATAAACCCCTTTTAGCTAAAAAAGTTACTAAAATAGTCAAATAACAGATATAATAGGGGATAGATTTGAGACATATTTTTACTATAATATTACTATTTTCTACCATCTCTTTTGCAAAAGATAGTGTTGCGATGGAAGTTTTTCATACATATTGCTGGGGGTGTCATCATCAAACAGCTGAGGCCTTTGGACCATCGTTTAAAGAGATAGCTAATAAGCGAAAAAAAGATGAGATAGTAGCCCAAATTCTATCGCCAAAAGAGATGTATAAAAAATTGGGATACCAAAGAAATTCGATGCCCTCTTTTAATGATTTAAATGCTACCGAGATAGATGCTATAGTTGCATATATATTAAGTTTTAAGGATAAAAAATGAAAAGAGTTATTTTAGTTTTACTAATAAGCCTAATCTCTTTGGTTGCAAGAGATAAAATATTTGTTGTTGAGAGGGAAAATTCAGCTTTAGCGGTAATTGATCACAACCTTTTGACCAATGAGATAAAAGATATGCACAATTTTAACCATGCTGTTGTCAAATTTAAAGATAGAGATGGGTATGTTATCACAAGAGATGGATATGTTATAAAATTTGACCCAATTAAGGAGATAAAAGAGCAGGAGTACAAAACAAGCAAGAGTGCTATTGGTTTTATTATAGGAGAAAACTTTTTAGCAGTTGCAAATTATGATAATAAAACAGTAGAGATTTTAAGCCGAGATTTAAAGCCTATACAAAGTATAAAAACAGGTAGTAGAAATGTAGGTATAAAACTTTATAAAAATTATCTTATCTTTGAATGTATGGATAGCGATGAGATATGGGTGATGAAAAATGAGACTTCAAAGGCAAAAAAGCCCCATTTTACTCTCTATAAAAAGTTTCTTGATGTAGGTCAAGTTCCTTTTGATGCTTTGATAGATAAAAATCTGTATGTAAGCGGGTTTTTCAATTCACCTTTTTTAGGAGTGCTTAATCTTGATACAATGAAATATAAAAAAATTCCTCTAAATCTTGGCAAAAAAGATAGGGTTTTAAAGGTGCCTCATTTTGGATTTTGGAGTGTATCAAAAGGCTACTTTTTTATCCCTGCTGTTGGAGCAAAAAAGGTATTTGTTTTTACTCATGATTTTAAGCTTGTAAAAGAGATTAAAGTTGTAGGCAACCCTGTCTTTACATCACTTAGTCCAAATAAAAGGTATCTTGCAGTAACATTTAGTGGAAAAGATTTTCCAAAAGTTCAAATAATTGATACAAAAAGTCTAAAAGTGATAAAAGATTTTAACTTTGGTGGAATGGTTTTACATGTTAGATGGTCAAGTGATGGAACACACCTATATATATCTGTAAATGGTAAAAATGAAGTACTTGCATATAATGTAAATGGATGGTGGAAACACTTTATGTGGCCTGTGCCAAAGCCATCAGGTATTTTTATATATAAAATAGACGATAAAAAGTAAAATAGTGTTAAGAGTATCAAATCTCATAAACTCCGTAATAGATGGTAAAAAAGCAAGAGAGTTAGATGGCAATATAATAATATGGAACTTTACAAATAGATGCAATCTATCCTGTCATCATTGCTACTCCTATGCTGATCCAAATTCAAAGGATTTTTTGACAACTAGCTTTATCTTAGATAGTATAAAAGATTTAAAAAAAGCTGGAGTTAAATTTGTCATATTTAGTGGTGGTGAACCACTTATTAGAAAGGATATATTTGATATAGCTGACAAAATGAGAGAGGAGGGGATTATAACTTATCTCTCTACCAATGGACTATATATTAGTGAAAAAAATGTTGATAAAATTATACAAAAATTTAACTATATCGGTATAAGCATAGATGGCATAAAAGAGGTGCATGACAGATTTAGAGGGCTTGAAGGTGCATATGAAAAGAGTATAAGTGCTATAAAGCTTATCCAATCTCATGGGGGCAATGCTGGTATTAGATTTACTATGACAAAAGAGACTGAAGATAGCTTTTATGATATATTTAATCTAGCTGAAGAGATAGGGGTAAATAAGCTCTATCTCTCTCATTTGGTATATAGTGGAAGAGGACTTGACAATCTAAAAATGGATATTAGCAAAGAAAAAAGGCTTGAATTTGTCAATTTTATTATAGATAAAGCCCTTGAGTATCAAAAATCGGGTAAAGAGATGGATATAGTTACAGGCAATATGGAGATGGATGCTATCATACTTTTAGAAAAATTCTCCAAAGAGTATCCCCACTTAAAAGATGAAATGTTAAAAAGACTTAAGGCTTGGGGTGGAAATAGTGCTGGAAAAAGACTTGGAAATATAAACTCCATTGCTGAAGTAAAGCCAGATCCATTTTTTCCTTTTGTTATTGGTGATATGAATACAAAGAGTTTTAGTGAAATTTGGCTTGATGACAAAAGTGAGATACTAAACAGGCTTAGAGCTACCCCAAGAGAGATAAGTGGTAAGTGTAAAGATTGTAAAGTGATTGATATTTGTAATGGAGGAAGTAGAAGTAGAGCTTATGCTATAAGCGGGGATTTGTGGAGCGAAGATCCCTCATGCTACCTAGATGAGAAGCAAAGAGGGGTTAAATAATGGGAAAAGTTTATCTAACAGGAGCAGGTCCCGGAGATATAGAGTTGCTAACTTTAAAAGCCCTAAAGGTTATAAAAGAGGCTGATGTTATCATCTATGATAGACTTGCAAATCCAAAAATGCTCAAAGAGGCAAAAGATGGATGTGAGTTTATATATGTTGGAAAAGAGGATGGCAGACACACACTCCCACAAGAGGAGATAAATGAGGTCATATATCAAAATGCACTAAAGCATAATAAAGTAGTAAGACTTAAAGGTGGAGACCCATTTGTTTTTGGAAGAGGGGGAGAAGAGGGCATCTATCTTGCTAAGAGAGGGATAGAGTTTGAAGTGATACCCGGTATAACCTCTGCGGTTAGTGTCCCTGCTTATTCTGGAATCCCTGTAACTCACAGAGGTATCTCAGCCTCTTTTAAAGTAGTAACAGGTCATGAAGCACCAAACAAAAAGGGTTCACAAGTAAATTGGGAAATGCTAAAAGGTGATGAGACTATAGTCTTTCTTATGGGTTATCACAATCTATCAAAGATTTGTAAAAATTTGATAAAGATAGGAAAACCAAAT
>JALVXV010000227.1 GCA_027038235.1 Campylobacterales bacterium
TCCTCCTATAATACATTTACACTTTCCATCACTCCAAAAGGATGGGAAATGTAAAAAAGTTGTGTTAGCATAAAGACGGTTGATGTAACTGCTTTATGCAATTCACAGTCAATGGCACTGGATGAGACGATCGGTTCCTCCTTGTCAAAAGATGACCCAATTAAGCCTATTGCGTTTAGTGCTAAACCAACTCACCTATGAAACGCTATTAGGGAGTCAAATCTTTTTTAATTGACTTACCAATCCATAGAGTTAGGAGGCTGTGAGACACAACTAAACACAATCAAGGAGTTTTCGTATGTATTATGTCGGTATTGATATAGCTAAAAGAAGTCATGTTGCATGTGTTATGCGTGAAGACAACTCTTTGGAGATCAAACCGTTTGAGTTTAGCTCCACAAAGAGTGGATTTGAAAAACTGCATGCTCAACTCTCTTCACTTAGCTGTGATTTGAGTGAAGTGCTTATCGGTATGGAAGCAACAGGACTTTTGTTTGACAATCTCTATCGCTTTTTGCGATCTTTACACTATCGTGTGGTATTATTAAACCCTTATCAAAGTGCAAAGTTTAGAGAGATGGATACGATGAAACGAGTAAAAAATGACAATATCGATGCCGTGATGATTGCTGCACTTATTAAAAGCGGCAGATTTAGTGAGGGATATGTAAATGATGACCAACTACAGTCCCTAAGAACACTCTATCGCCACAGAGCCTCTTTGGAGGATCAGCTCAAATCTATCAAGAGACAAACTCAGGCAATTCTTACTGTAGTCTTCCCTGAGCTTGAGCAGGTCATCTCCGACCCTTTTAATATTACAGGTTTAGCACTTCTTCAGAAGTATCCAACCGCAAAACATTACGAGTATGCAAGTGAGAAAAGAATCCTAAAAACCTTTCGGGGTATCAAGGGAAACAACTTCAGCATTGAAAAAGCCAAGAAGCTCTTAGCACTTGCAAAGGAGAGTATCTACTCCGGTGCTGGAAAAGAGGGATATGAAGCAGCTATTCGCTCCAATATAGCCCTTATGCATATACTCAAAGAGCAGATACAATCACTTGAAGATGCAATGCTTGCTCTCTTTGAAACCAAAAAAGCAACCAAAGAGGAACAAGATGAGATGGCAGAGCTTATTGATAATCTACGCACCATTCCTGGAGTAGGCGATAAAACCATCCTTGCACTGCTTGCAGAGTGTGGCAATCTGGATCGTTTCCACAATGCCAAAGCGCTTACGGGTTATCTTGGTCTCTATCCCACACTTGAGCAATCAGGTAATTCTGTAAAAAATGGTCGTCTTGCCAAGCGGGGTGCCAAACTTGCAAAGAAAGCTATCTATCTTGCTGCAATTGCTGCAATCAGGCACAACAAAGAGCTTAAACAGGTCTATATGAACTATCGCAGCAAAGGTAGAGCGAAAAAAGAGTGCATCATCATTACGGCAAGAAAACTGCTTGCTATTATCTATGCAATCTATACCCACAATGTGCCTTATAATCCACAAAGGGTATTTGTAGCACAACCAAATAGATAAAGACTCTTTATACTTGATTGTATCTAATGCCATTGACAGTGAATTGTTAAAGAGCACAACATCCATCCAATATCGGCTCAAACACATGCCGATACCTTTGTAATGTCCTAATGAAACAGAACCTGTTTCATCTTCAAAGAACTTCAAAATTGGAGTGCTTTAAAGATCAAACGCATTACTCGTGTTTTTTCTTTATTTTTTAGCCGTTTAAGTTATTTCTTATAAAACGGCTTTTAATCTATATTACAGCTACCTGATAACCTTTTAAGCTCCGGCAGTTCTATCGGCAGGGTTCTTATCTCTTCGATTGCCTGCAGCCTAAATCTGTCTATTGGAGTGCGGATAGAGTAATAAGCCCATCTGCCCTCTTTTTTAACAGTTAAAAAACCGCTCTCTTTAAGTATCTTTATATGA
>JALVXV010000228.1 GCA_027038235.1 Campylobacterales bacterium
TAATGCAGATAAAAGAGCAACAAGCATAACAACGACTGTCAATAGACCAAAGTAGATGGTAGGTATAAAGTTGGAAGTTGTAAGTATACTAAATCCAAGGATAATAGCTAAGGATGTATAATACATTGCATATCCTATACTTTTGTGAGATCTTCTCATAGCTTTTATATAGTTTTTATCCTTTTTAAACTCCTCTTCAAATCTATGAATATAGTGTATTGTATCATCTACTCCTATACCCATACTGATAGAAGCAATAGTGATAGTCATCATATCAAGCGGTATCTCTCCCCATCCCATGATAGCAAAGACTACCCCAATAGGTATGATATTACTAAAAAGTGCTATGAGGGCGATTTTTAAAGATTTAAAAAGTATAACAAACATAATAAGCAAAGCTATAAAAGTGATGCCAAGAGTTAATATCTGGGAGTGATAAAGTGACTGAAGGACATTATTATAAAGTATCATCAAGTTACCAAGCTTAAAAGATGCTATTTTGGGATCTACTATCTTTTTTAAATCCCTATTTATCTTGTGTATAAGTCTATCTCTTCTTAGAGTTTTATCAGAATCAATTATCCTTGTAGTTACTCTAAGCTCATTTTCTTTTATATTGATATAGGGTAAAAGTAAAATCTTTTTAAATTTTTCAGGCAATTTTTTATAGACTAAAGCCATATCGAAACTATCAAAATCTTTCCCCTTTTTTAAAATTTTACCTATCTTTAGTAAAGTTGCTAAGGATTGGACACTTCCAATATATCTATCTCTGTCAAGATAGTCATGCACTCTTTGTATAGTTTTTAGTTTTGAAGGGGTAAACCAATAGGTAGGATCACTGCTATCTTGGGTGTATTCATCTTCAAAATCATCAAAATCATCCTCATCAATACTCTCTTTTTTTGAAACCTTTTGTACACTCTTTTTTTCCTCTTTAAAAGTTACTACTACATCTAATGGAGTTGTGCCACCAAGCTTTTGATCTATTGTTTTTAAGCTCTTATAAATTTCTGTTGTTGATTTGAAATAGTTTATAAAACTATTCTCTACAAGTAATTTAGGTAGAGCAGCAATACTAACAATAGATATTAAAGCTACACTAGCTATCACAAGAGTTTGTCTTTTTTCTACAATTTTTATAATATGATGCATAAAAGAGAAGTTTTGGTTACTATTTTTTTTGATTTTGGGTATCTTTTTTGGAAATAGCATCATAATAGCACCAAATAGAACAAAGGATATAATCAATGAAACCGATATACCAAGGCTCATCATAAGCCCTAAATATACTATGGGCTTAATACCAGAAAAAATAAGCGAAGCAAAACCTACAACAGTAGTAGCTATAGCATAAAAGGAGGGTTTTGCTTTTGATGTGATGGTTGTAAGAATTAACTTTTTTTGGTCAAAATGTGGCTCTTGCAGAGCGAGTTCTCTATATCTTACTATCAAATGAAGTATAATTGAGAGAGTGATTATAAGCTGCAAAGAGACATAATTGGATGAGACTATTGTAACTCTCCAGCCAAATAAAACTATCAAAGCTGAGGTTGTAATGATAGAGAGTATCGATATAACTATAGGCATTATCACCCATATACTCTCTTTGAAAATGATCCATAGTATAACGACAAGTATAAGTGTCAAGGAGATACCATAGACAAATATATCATTTTTGACAAAGCCTATCATATCATCACTTATCATATCTACTCCGCCTAAAAATAGCTTACCTTTATCTTTAAAAAGTGCAAGTATTTTTCTAATCTTTTGTAAAAATATATGTCTTGGTAGGAGTGAGCTATTTTTGTCTGTTTTTAAGTTTAAAACTATGGCAGTTGTTTTAAAGTCGCTACTAACTAAATTATTTTTATATAATGGGCTTGTTAAAAACTCCTTTTTTGCTAGAGTGAGATTGACATCTTTGCTACTTAGTGTAGGAACTTT
>JALVXV010000229.1 GCA_027038235.1 Campylobacterales bacterium
ATAGTACCCACTCCTACATCGCTACTATCAGTTAGTCTAGGATCATTGGAGCTTCCTTGAAGTATGATACTCTCATCATTTTCTGTAACATAATCATCTGTTATAGCAACTCTTACCTTTATGCTTGAGCCATCTGCTGGGAGATTTACTGTAGAGTTAACACTTTGCCAAGTAGTACCACCATCTGTACTATACTCTAAAGTAGAGCTATAATCTGCTCCTATAGTTGCACTTCCTGCTGTAGTTAATGATACAGGTATGTCGCTACCTACTGGATTGGATAGTTTTACATCATAAACAAGATAGTTTCCATCTGCCTCATTTACACTCCCTGCATCACTTATAACTAAGGTAGCTGTTGCATCCTCATCTACATTTGGATTTTCACCTCCTCTATCATCTATTATGGTGCCTATACCACTTCCATCAACTATTTTTGCATTATCGCCTACATTTGAGAGTGTGATAGTAAATTTCTCATTTGATTCAGCTATATCATCATCTTTGATAGGTACTTTTATAGTAGTTGAAGTTGTACCGCCCTTTATAGTTGCCTCCCCTACTATAGAGGTATAATCAGCTCCAGAAGTAGCATCTAAAGGAGTTGTTTGATAATTAAATACTATATCCTCTCCGATAGGAGCACTTGAAGTAACTGTAAATATCATATATCCATTTTGCTCATCAATAGAGACATCATTTATAGATATTTCTGGTATGATTATAGAGGGTGTTGGCTCTGGCTGTGGGTTTGATTTTGTCTCTTGCTCTACTGGATTATATATAGGTGTTGGATTGATATGAGTTTGGATAGTAGATGTTTGTGAAGCAGTAAAACTACTTTGCTCTAACTTAGAAGGAGAAAATCCACTCTCTCCATTGCTATTTACAGGATCAAAGTCATGTTCAAGATTGTAAATATGAGTAGAGACATTTCTAAGATCTGAATTGACATCAGCCATTGCTCCATTAGCTTTTGCAAATTGGTCACCTCCATGACCCTTTAGCATAACATCCTCTTTACCTATTGCTGTCTCATCAATATCTATATCTCCATACTCTTTCAATACACTATCTATATCATCATCTTGGGTTTTAACATCTCTTAGATCTGAGTTTACATCTGCTTGAGATAGTGTCATATCCTCTGTAGAAATAGAGCTATCTGTTACAGTATCTTCAAGATATACAACACCTTTTCCATCCAATTTTAAATTGTCTTTTGCAGATAAAAGATCTATCTCAATACTATTTTTTGCATCTTTTGCAGGATTAAAAACCAAATCAGATGCAAAAACAGGATCCCCTTTGTGTAATACCCTTGTTTGTCCATCTTTTGACTTTGCTATATACTCACCCTCAACCAATTTAACATAACCTACTATCTTTGCCATAACAATCCTTTGGTATTTTTCTTATTTTATATGCAATTTTAGTAAAAAATAGGAGTTTAAGTATATAATACTTTGGTATTACTCTTTAGAAGATGTAAAGTATAAAGCAAGTTCAACTCTACTAGATATGTTTAATTTTTGGAATATGTTGCTAAGATGAACCTTTACTGTTTGTTGAGAGATATTTAACTTCTTTGCAATTTGCTGATTGTTTAGTGCATTTACCACCTCTTTTGCTATTTGTTGCTCTCTTTTGGTCAATCTTTGATCCTCTTTTATTGTAGTCTTTCTCTTTTCTTTAACAATATCCTCTATCAAAGAGTATGTAAACTCTGGATATACCCAAATATTACCACTTTTTACAGTCTCTACACAAGAGATTAGATGTATTGGCAACATATATGAATTGCCATAAGCTTTTGCTCCAAGGCTTAAAACTCTTTTTGCTGTTTTAATATCTGGCACACTCTCAAGTAGTATAAAGTCTATATTGTGCTTTGGAGTTGATTTGAAAAAGTCAAACAATATCTTTGCACAAGAGGGAAGATCAACTAAGATAATTTTTCTATCTTTACCCAAAGAGATACTATCTATATGCTTTGGATCATACTCCTTTAGAGCATCTTCCCATCTATTTAAAATATTTAAATCATTACAAAGTAGCTCCATTATCTTTCCGTAAATATATAATCTTTTGAATTTAACATCGGCTTTAAAATATAATCCATTATAGTTCTCTTACCAGTAATTATATCTGCACTTACAATCATTCCTGGTATTATTTTGAGATTTTTACCATTATGAGTAAGCCTATCTTTATCAGTTTTTATCCTTATTATATAAAATGTTTTATTCTTTTTATCTGTTATGGTATCGGGACTTATACCTATAACTCTACCTTTTAAACCCCCATATATAGAGTAGTTATATGCTGTAAACTTTACAAGTGCCTTTTGACCAGGATAGATAAATGCTATATCTTTTGGTCTAACTTTAACTTCAACTATAAGTTTTTTATCTTTTGGAACTATCTCTACTAAGTCCATTGCTGGTTTAACAACTCCACCAATAGTGTTGATATATAGTTTCTTTACTATCCCATCTACTGGAGATTTGATACTAGTTCTATTGACAGTATCTTGAAAAGAGACAATCTTTTTTTCTATCCTATCTAACTCTCCTGCTATATCATTGTACTCCTTTTTTGATTTTGTTTTAAAAGCAAGATTAAGCTCATTTATCTTACTTTTTATCTCACCTATTGAAGTTTTTATTGCTGGTATGGAGTTTATAGAGTTATCAAGCTCAGTTTTTACACTATTTGCCTCTCTTTGAAGCTTTAAAAAGTCAACTCTTGATTTAATGCCCTCTTTTACCATGGGTTTGCTTATCTTTATCTCCTCACTTATAAAACTATAACTTTTCTTGAGATTTTTTATCTTAGCTTTTGTCTCCTTTAGCATATCCTTTTTTTGTGCAATCTGCTTTTTGAGTGTCTCTTTTTTTGCCTGTAAGTCAAGTAAATTTATCTTGTATAGACTTTTTTCTCTTTTTACAAGTTTTGGATATTTTAAGGCAAAATCTTTTGAAAAATTTAGTGGCTTTAGATTTGCTTGGGCATAGAGTCTTTTTAATTTTGCAGACAATTCATTTTTTTTGGAGATATATTGGGCTAAATCTGATTTGGATTTGATATTTTTTATCTTTAAAAGAGTATCTCCTTTTTTGATACTATCACCCTCTTTTACTAAAATCTCTTCAACTATTCCACCCTCTAAATTTTGAACCACTTTATTTTCGCCTGAGGGTATCACTTTACCTTTAGATCTTACTATCTCATCAACTTTTGCAATATTTGCCCATATTATAAATGCTATCAAACTTAAAAGCCAAAAATAGAGAATAAGCCTACTTCTTTTGGGTGTTTTTTGCAAAACTGCTGCACTTAAGCTCTCAAGATACTCTATCTCATGCTCTAAAAGCTCACTTTGTTTTGACACTATTTGCACCTCTTAATTTTTTCAAGACTACATCTTTTGGACCATCAAGATATATCTTTCCCTCATTTACTACTATAACTCTATCAACTGCATCTAAAAGAGTAAGTTTTTGAGTAGAGAGTATGATAGTCTTATCTTTTAAACCTCTTTTAAACTCTTTTATAATGTTATATTCACTTTGTTGATCCATGGCATTTGTAGGTTCATCCATGATAACAAGTGGTGCATCTTTTAGAAGTGCTCTTGCTATGGCGACACTTTGTTTTTGTCCACCTGAAAGCCCATATCCTTGCTCACCTATATCCATATCATACCCCTTTGGGTGTTTGATACAAAACTCATGAACACCTGATATTTTCGATATCTCTATCATATCTTCATCATCTATATGAGATGATCCATATTTGATATTTTCCTTAAGAGTTCCTCTAAAGAGCTTTACATGCTGATCTACATAGCTTATATGAGATCTTAAATCTGCTGGATCTATCTGTCTGATATCTATATCATCTATCAAAATAGAGCCTGAAGTCGGTTCATATAGATTTAATATCAATTTTAAAATTGTACTCTTTCCTGATCCTATTCGTCCAATGATACCTACCTTTTCACCAGGATTGATAGTAAAAGAGATATTTTCTAAAGATTTTTTCTCCTCATTTGGATATGTAAAGCTAACATTATCAAATGTAATCTTCCCTTTAAAATTTTTTATATTTACAAACTCTTTAGCCTCAGCTCTTTCTACCTCTTGGTGTACTATACCCTCCATGATGTCATAGACACTTTTCATATCCTCATAATTTGCTATCAAAGATGCAGCTTGTCCCATTGGAGATATAGTTCTTGAGACAAGTATAACAATGGCGATAAGATCTCCCATAGTCATTTGGTTGGCATTTATAAGATATACTCCAACTACCACTACAAAAACTGTATTGAATTGTACTAAAAATGATGTAACTACAGGAATAGAGTTGGACATTAATCTTGAAGATAGACTCTTATTGGCGATCTCTGCGGTTGACTCCTCCCAACTCCACTGTACCTTTCCTGCTGCCCCTAAGGTCTTTATTGTATCAAGATTGTGCAAAGCCTCTATAAGTACTCCATTTTTTTGTGCTGCTGCTTGATGAGTTTGCTCTATTCTTTTATATAGTGGTTTTCTTATAGCAAGAGCATAACCAAGTATCAACATGATAGTTGTTATAGGTACCCATACAATAGCTCCTCCAAGATACCAAATAACAAATAAAAATAGTATCGCAAAAGGTATATCTATAAATGCTGTCAAAGTAGCTGAAGTTAAAAAAGATCTAATAGAGTCAAAATCTTTTAAATTACTTGCATAAGAGCCAATAGATCTAGGCAGAACTGACATCTTCATATCTAGGACTTTTTGAAATATAATAGAAGACATAATAATATCAGACTTCTTAGCTGCAATTTCAAGAAAATATGTCCTAGTGTATTTCAAAAAAGCATCTATTATATATATGACAATAACACCTCCAGCAAAATACCACAAAGTCTCAATCGCTTGATTTGGGATAACTCTATTATAGACATTTCTTGTAAAAAGAGGGGTTGCAAGAACAAAGATATTGATAAGTATGGATGCTAAAATGACATCTTTATATATATGAGCAGAGTATTTTATGGTACTCCAAAACCAATGAGTTGTATCAATATCTACCCTTTTGTGATCAAAATCACCATACTCATAGCTTCTTTTTAGTAAAAAACCATACCCTATATACTCATCTTGAAGCTTTTCTATATCAACCCACTCATAAGATTCATTATAAGGAAAAATTATCTTTGCTTTTTTTCTATCTTTAGAAAACCTCTCAAGGATACAACTCTCTTTATTTTTCAAAAGTAAAATCATCGGCAAAAAGAGTGATGAAATATCTTTTAACTCTTTTTTTATAAGGGATGATTTTAGCCCTGCTCTTTTAGCTGCTCTTGAGAGAAGATTTATGGAATTTTTAAATGAAAAAAGTTCATTAGAACTACTCTCTTTTAGTGGAAGGTCATATGTAAGAGATTCTATAGAGTAGGGCTTGTGATAAAGTTTGGTAAAAAGTGCTAAAGAGGCTAGTAAAGAATCAATACTTTTATTTTCACTTTTTACCATATAAACTTCTTAAATACTATTTTGAATTTATATTTTTTTCAAGTGCTTTTAAAAATTCATCATTCTCTTTAGAAGATGCTTTTGGATATATATCCTCTTTTGAATCTTTTTTATGTAAAAATTGGACATTCTTATAAACCATCTGCTTATCTCCTAAGATAGAAGTTACCATGCTTCCCATAGCATCAAGTACCCTATATTTTGCAAATAGATAATTATAAGATGTAGTTACTATTTGTGATTTTGCATTTATAAGATCATTTTGAGCTGAAAGCAAATCTAGCAAAGATCTTCGCCCCAAATCATACTCTTTATTGTATAGTCTAAGAGTACTTATAGCATACTTTTTATACTCTTTTAAATGTTTTAATTGCTCTTTGGTCTGTTTATAGGCATTCCAAGAGAGATCATAGCTCTCTTTTGTCTGTCTTATAAGATCATTTTTTATCTGGAGTTCTTGATTTACCTTACTAGTTCCCTTTTGTATCCTCTCTTTATCTGAAAAGCCTCTAAAAAGATTCCAAGTTACTTTTACTACCGCTCTAAACCTAGTATCTTTACCGCCTACTCCTCCACTATTTTTATTCCATGATTGTCTTGCTTCAAGATCTACTTTTGGATAGTATCCACTCCTTTTTTCAAGCCTATCTTCTTGGGCTACTTTTATATTGTATCTTTGAACTAATATTGATGGGTTGTGATTTATAGCAAATCTTATACCATCTTCATAGCTTGTAGGTAAATTGTATGAAAATTCAGGCTTTTCAAGGCTACTAGGATCTATCTTTTTACCATAATAGTATTTAAACTGATATAAAGAATCCAAAAGATTATTCTCTTGTACGATATAGTTTGCATGAGCTAAAGATAAAGAGGCATTTATCTTCTCAAGTTCAGACTTGGTTGTCAACCCAGAATCATATAGTTTTTGCACCTTTTTTTGGATGGTCTCATTGATTTTAATATTTTGTTTTGCAATATCTAAAAGCTCTTTGTTTTTAAGCACTTGAAGATAGTAATTTACTATATTAAAACTTATATCATTTACCTTTTCTATATAGTTGTATGCTGCTGCTGCAACTCTAGCTTTGTGAGTATTTATCTGGTGAGTTGTACTCCACCCATTGAAAATATTCTCCACAAGTATCAAACTATTTTCATATATGTGAGAGCCTTTATCGCTAAAGCCTGTACTTTGGTTGTTTATTCTCTCATATCCAATGCCACCAAGATAATCAAGTGTAGGTAGCCATCCAGCTTTTGCTATCTTGACATCTTGCAAAGTAGCATTATAATTTTTTACTCTCTCAGATATTGCAGGATTAGTTTTTATAACATGCAAGATAGACTCTTTGAGAGTTAAAGCATTTAAACTAACTGTTGCTACTATCGCCGATAGAGATAAAGCTATTTTTCTTTTCATGTCATTCCTTATAAAAGTTGATATAACACTACATTATATCATTTAATTATGTAGAAAATATTAAAAATTTATGAAAAATATGAATTTGTTGCTACTTTGTTACAAATTGTATCAAAAACATATAAAAAATAGTTCCTCCAAATATTGAAACCAAATAATTTTTAAATCTATAATGCAAAAGAGCAGTAATTATTATCGAAATAATCTCTTTTGCTCCATAAGGAGCTTTAGTAAAGTCTATACTACTTAAAGAGTAAAATATCAATATACTCATGATAATTGGTGGAAAATTTTTCTCTACAAAAATAATAATATGGGGTGGTTTTTTGTTGATAAAAAATAAAAAAGGAAAAACCCTAGTTATATAGTTTGCAACTGCCATTACAACAATAGCTATATAGATATACTCACTTTCCACCCAAAAATCCTTTGATTGAGCTACTATCGCCTAACAACTAAAATCTAAGTTATTAGCTTTATCATTGTCATTTGTCTTTTTGAAAGTTTTCTCTTCTATTTTATCTTTAAATAACAACATTCCAATAAGAGCTAAAACAATAGATGTTAAAAGCATATTGTTTTTAGATACTACTATAAAACTACATAGACTAGCAACCGCCCCTATCACAAAAGGTAGGAGCTTTTTTATCTGTTTATACTGCTCCATGGCCAATACTACAAATAGAGCCGTCAAAGAAAAGTCTAACCCTTTTGTATTAAAATCTGTACTACTTCCTATAAATGCTCCTAAGAGTGTTCCACTTATCCAGTATGATTGATTTAAAATAGAAAGATAAAAGTAGTACCACCCTTTTTTTATATCCCTATCCTCTTTTATGGTTGTTAAAAGTGCATATGTCTCATCAGTTAGAGCAAATATTAAGTATGGTTTAAAAAGAGCTTTTTTAAATTTTTGCAAAAGCGAAAGCCCATAAAAAGCCTGTCTTAAATTTACCATCAATGAGGCTATAAAAATATCAACAAATCCAGCCTTTGCTTTTAAAAGTCCTATGGCTAAAAATTGTAATGCCCCAGCATATACAAAAAGAGACATCAAAAATGCTATATACCATTTAAAACCGCTTGAAACTATCAAAAGCCCAAAAGCAAATCCAAGCACCATATATCCCATCATAACAGGAATAGATACTTTAAAAGCTATTTTAAATTCTCTAGTATGCAAATTTTTCCTTTGAAAAAGCTAAGAGCCAAGAGCTTTTTTAAATATTTTACAACGAAGTTGTAAAATATTTTTTGCTCCAAGCTCTATGCTCTTAGCCCTTAGCTTTTTAGTGTGAGAGTATTTGACTTAAAAAGAGTTTAAGCCTATCTGATTCTGGATTTTCAAAGAAGTTTTTAGGATCATTTTCTTCTATGATTTGACCTGACTCCATAAAGATAACCCTATTTGCTACTTTTTTAGCAAAACCCATCTCATGAGTTACACATATCATAGTCCTATCCTCTTTTGCTAACTCTATCATGACATCTAAAACCTCAGCAACCATCTCAGGATCTAGTGCTGAAGTTGGCTCATCAAAAAGCATTACAGTTGGATTTTTGCATAGACTTCTAGCTATTGCTACTCTTTGCTGTTGACCTCCACTTAGCTGATTTGGATATTTTTTTGCCTGATCTGCTATACCAACTCTATCAAGATATTTCATAGCGGTCTCAATTGCCTCTTTTTTTGGAGTCTTTTTAACCCATATAGGAGCAAGTGTTAAATTATCAAGTACAGTTAAATGTGGAAAGAGATTGAAGTGCTGAAAGACCATTGCCACATCCTCTCTGATAGCTTTTATCT
>JALVXV010000230.1 GCA_027038235.1 Campylobacterales bacterium
TTCAACCCAAATTTTGCAATAGAGTTTATTGTAGTAGTGCTTATGCTTGAAGATTAGAGGTTTTTAAAAAAGTTGAAGGCTTATCTACAAGGTGTTAAGTCGAAACTTTTTTGAATGCCTATAACTTCAATGATGAGTGCTAATATAATGAAGTCTATTGCAAAATTTGGGTTCAATAGAGTTTGTTGTAGTAGTGGCTATATTTGAGGATTGGATCTTTTTAAAAAAGTTGAAGGTCTATGTATGCTACTAGGTAAAAACTTTTGGATTTATTGTATATTTATCGATTTTTGGGTATAATCGCAGACTTTTTCTTTAAGGATTGAAAATGCCAAAGAGTATATTTATCTTTAGTGTTATACTATTTGTGGTACTTATTGTAGCATCAAATTATCTTGTGCAATTTCCCATAAATAAGTGGCTTACCTATGGAGCTATAACATATCCTATTACATTTTTGATGACAGATATATTGAGTGAAAGATATAAGAAAAAAGAGGTCTTAAAAGTGGTAAAGTATGGTATCATTTTTGCTGTACTTCCTACTCTTATGATGTCAAATTGGAGGATAGCATTAGCCTCTATCGCTACTTTTAGTATAGTTCAGCTTATGGATGTACATATTTTTCATACTCTAAAAGAGAGAGCTAAAAAGCTTTGGTGGCTAAGAAACAATGCAAGTACCATGACAAGTCAATTTTTTGATACAGTTTTATTTTTTACCTTAGCATTTAGCTTTGTAATGCCATTTGAGAAGATAGCTCATTTGATAGTGGGTGATTATAGTGTTAAGCTTATTATAGCACTGCTTGATACTCCGATATTTTATCTACTAGCAATAAGAGTTTTTAAGAAAAAAGAGGTTAGGATAACAGATAGCTGACAACAGAAAACAGAAAATGGAGATAAGATGAAAAAGATACTAAAACTAGGTATTCCAAAAGGAAGTTTGCAAGATGCTACTATACACATTTTTAAACAAGCAGGTTATAATATAACCGTTAGACCTAGAAACTACTATCCTACTATCGATGATAATGAGATAGAGTGTATGCTTATTAGAGCTCAAGAGATGGCAAGATATGTAGAGGGCGGTCAGCTTGATTGTGGGCTAACTGGGCTTGATTGGATCAAAGAAAATAGAGCTGATGTTATCGATGTAACAGAGCTTATATATGCTAAAACAAGCTTTAGACCTATAAAGTGGGTACTTGCAGTCAAAGAAAACTCCGATATAAAAAGCATCAAAGATTTAGAGGGCAAAACCATAGCTACAGAAGTTGTAAATCTTACAAAAGATTACCTAAAAGCACATGGAGTAAATGCAAAAGTAGAGTTTAGCTGGGGAACGACAGAGGTAAAAGTGCCAGATTTAGCTGATGCTATTGTAGAGATAACTGAAACAGGCTCAAGCATAAAAGCAAATAACCTAGTCATTATAGATACTGTTTTAGAGACTACTACTAGATTTATAGCCAATAAAGAGGCATATAGTGATCCATTTAAGCGAAAAAAGATAGAAAATATTATTATGATGTTAAAATCTGTCATAGATGCTATCCCAAAAACTTGTGTATTGATGAATGCTCCAAAAGATAAGCTTGATGATATTTTAAAGATACTCCCCTCATCCAATCCTACCATTTCAGACTTAGCAAAGGGCGATTGGGTAGATGTGATGGCAATACTTGATAAGAAGGATCTAAGAGATATACTTCCAAGACTAAAAGATATAGGAGCAAAATCGATAGCCGAACTTCCTATCAATAAAATCATAGAGTAGTATGGCACACTAGTCTTAGACAATATAAAATTTTGTACTATAATTTGGAGTTGAGGTAATAAAGTGAAATTTAACCAAGCTATTAAGTAATGAAGCATAGATATTTTCATACTCCAACAAAAAGAAAAAGGTATAGATGC
>JALVXV010000231.1 GCA_027038235.1 Campylobacterales bacterium
TAGCGTATTTAGGGGTCAGGGTTTGAATTTTGACTAAATCTTTGATATTATTTTATCAATCTTAGTTGGTTGAATTTTACTCCTTTAGCCTTATGACATCTGCTCCTATGGCTTGAAATTTTTCTTCAAGTTTTTCATATCCTCTATCAAGATGATAGATACGATGTACTTTTGTAGTACCCTTTGCTACAAGAGCTGCCAATATAAGAGCAGAACTAGCTCGGAGATCTGTCGCCATGACATCTGCTCCATAGAGCTTTATTTTGCCCTGTATAGTAGCACTATTTCCTCTTAGCATGATACTTGCTCCCATCCTTTGAAGTTCGCTAACATGCATAAATCTATTTTCAAAAAGTCTCTCTTCAACTATACTTACACCCTCAGCTTGTGTCATCAAAGCCATAAATTGAGCTTGCATATCGGTAGGAAATCCCGGATACTCAGTAGTGATAATTTCACTTGGTTTTATCTTTTTTGCAGGGAGTAGGGTAGTGCTATTTTTTCCCATTTCAAAGGAAAAGCCCATCTCTTCAAGCTTGGTTATGACCGCCTCAAGATGATCTAAGATGATATTATCAAGAGTAATTTTTGAGTTTGTAATAGCTCCAGCACACAAATATGTACCAGCCTCAATCCTATCTGGAATCACACTAAAGTCATTTATCAAAAGTTTTTCTCTATCTGTACCTTCTATAACTATCTCATCACTTCCAATACCCTTTATATCTACACCAGCATCGCTTAAGACTTCGCAAAGTTGTACAACTTCTGGCTCTTTTGCTACATTTACTATACGGGTTTTACCTTTTGCTAAGGCTGCTGCCATTATAATATTTTCGCTACCTGTTACAGTAATCTTATCAAATACTATAGTCGCACCCTTTAGTCCATGTGGAGCTTTTGCTATGACATAGCCCTGTTTTATCTCTATATCTGCTCCCATCTGCTCTAATGCTTTAATATGAAGATCAATGGGTCTTTGTCCGATAGCACAACCTCCTGGAAGTGATACTTCACAATGCCCAAAGGTTGCCAAAAGGGGACCCAAAGTAAGTATAGAAGCTCTCATGGTCTTTACTATATCATAGTTCGCCATAGTACTTGATATGCTTGAAGAATCAATTTTTAATCTATTTTTTTCAAATGTAAAATTTGCACCCAAATTTGATAGTAGTTTTAAAAGAGTATTTATATCCCTTACATTTGGAACATTTTTTATAATAATCGGCTTGGAAGAGAGTATTGTCGCAGCCAAAAGTGGCAAAGCAGCATTTTTTGCTCCAGATATTTTTACAATACCGCTTAACTTTTTGCCACCATTTATCTGTAGATAATCCAATGCAAAATCCTTATATATTATTTCCCCAAATTAGGTTTATCAAATAATACAATAAATATGTTTAACCATCCATTATATAGATAGATTGATATTTATTGGTTAACATAATATATATTCTCTTGAAAATATATATTAACTTTTATAGTTTCTCAAAACACTACTTTTGTTACACTTTTTATAATAACATTCTACTTTATTGCAAATATGAATAATTTTACATATTTTATTTAGTAAAATTTTATGTATTTTTCTATGTAAAAGATTACATTAACAGCTGATACTATTTTTATTGGTATATAAATTTTACCATTTTTTTTAAAAATATTGCAATAAATAAAGAGAGGAATTAATTTATTTTATAAATTTTTGTATTGGTATTATGCTTTAAAAAAGAGTTGTCAAAAACTTCTACAAATGGCACCAATAACACCAAAATTTGAGTTCATTAAAGAGTTGTCTATATTGATAAAATCTTATCATGTAGCTAATAATTGAGTTAATTTATCTGTTTTGCAGATGCTTTTTGTTTGGTTTTAATTTCAAAATATCATTGAGTAATAAAGTGGCAATTATGAACAGTTGTT
>JALVXV010000232.1 GCA_027038235.1 Campylobacterales bacterium
TAATATATCTTTTGGAAATCTCAAACCTTGAGAGTTTCCCCATTTTGATATTTTAGCTGTCATGACATACTCCTTTATTTTGTATATCCAAAGTATATCAAATGTTTAGTGAAATGTCAATATTACATTTAAGGGGTTGGGGTTAAACTTTTAACCTTTTCCTTTTAAGTAAAGGATGGGTAATGATTGCCCATTAAAATATCTGTATTACGATAAATGGCAGTTTTGTAAACATTGCACCTTTTATCACTATGATAACAAAATGGTAAAAGCCTATATCTTCAATCCTCAATTATCTTGCTAAGTTATACTTTTTTGTATCTATCTTGGTATCATAACAGAAAAAAGTTAAAAGTTTAACCCAGACTCCTTAATCGCTTAACTAAACGCTATTGTGACTGACTTCAAATGCCCCCTACTTATATTCAATTAATCATTTTTTTGATAAAATCTATACCCAAATAAACATCAGGAAGAGAGTTATGGATATTAGAGAGGAATTTTTAAAGTTTTTTGAAAGCAAGGGGCATAAAATTTATCCAAGTGCACCTTTGGTACCGGATGATCCTACACTTTTATTTGTCAATGCCGGTATGGTGCAATTTAAGTCTATATTTACAGGTGAAGTGCCTACTCCAAATCCTCCTAGAGCAACATCATCTCAAACATGTATAAGAGCCGGTGGAAAACATAATGACTTAGAAAATGTAGGCTATACCAATAGACATCACACCTTTTTTGAAATGCTTGGAAACTTCTCTTTCGGGGATTATTTTAAAGATCAGGCTATAGAGTATGCTTGGGAGTTTGTTACTGAAGTTTTGAAACTTCCAAAAGAGAAGCTTTGGGTAACGGTTCACGAGAGTGATGATGAGGCTGAAGAGATTTGGAAGAGATTTGTCAAAAGTGATAGGATACTTAGATTTGGTGATAAAGATAACTTTTGGCAAATGGGAGATACCGGACCTTGTGGACCTTGTAGTGAGATATTTTATGATCAAGGAGCAGAGCATTTTAACTCTAAAGAGGATTATATGGGGGGAGAGGGAGATAGGTTTTTAGAGATTTGGAATTTAGTCTTTATGCAGTATGAAAGAGCTAAAGATGGCACTTTAACTCCACTTCCTAAACCTTCCATAGATACAGGAATGGGGTTAGAGAGAGTAACAGCGGTACTTGAGGGAGTTCCTAGCAATTATGATACCGAGCTTTTTATGCCTCTAATAAACCAAGTAGCACAAATTTGTAAAAAACCCTATATCTATGAAGAGGGAGCAAGTTATAGAGTTATAGCTGATCATATAAGAAGTGTTACATTTTTACTTGCTCAAGGTGTTACATTTGATAAAGAGGGTAGAGGGTATGTGCTAAGAAGGATACTAAGAAGAGCGGTAAGGCACGGATATTTGCTTGGTATAAAAGAGCCTTTTATGTATAAGTTAGTTGATACTCTTGGAAATATTATGGGTAGTGCTTATCCATACATAGTAGAGAAAAAAGAGAGTATCAAAGAGATGATAAAAAATGAGGAAGATAATTTTCTCTCAACCATAAGTAGCGGACTAGAGCTTTTTGAAAAAGAGCTTGAAAATACAAAAGAGATTTTTAGCGGTGAAGTAGCTTTTAAACTTTATGATACTTATGGTTTTCCGCTTGATTTGACTGCCGACATGCTAAGAGAGGTAGGCAAAAGTGTTGATATACAAAAGTTTGAAGAGTTAATGAGTGAGCAAAAAAGACGATCTCAAGCCTCTTGGAAGGGAAGTGGAGATAAGGTAAAAGATGGAGAGTTTAAAGAGCTTTTGGAACAATTTGGTTTAAATGAGTTTGTAGGATATGAAAGCATAAAAGCTACATCAAAAACTCTTGCACTGCTTGATGAAAATTTTAAAATAGTTGATAGCATAAAAAAAGAT
>JALVXV010000233.1 GCA_027038235.1 Campylobacterales bacterium
TCCCCAAAGAAAAGAGATAAAATATCCAAAGATGAACTTGAAGATATTTTGCTTGAAGCAGATGTTACTTATGAGACTGTTGAAGAGATTTTACTCTATCTTCCTGCAGGTGATAATATCAAAAGAGAGGATCTAAAAAGAGTTCTTCTTTCATATTTTTTAGAGATTGATAAGGGTGATAAGATAGAAGATAAGCCATTTGTGGAGTTGATACTTGGAGTAAATGGAGCAGGAAAGACAACTACTATAGCAAAATTGGCAAATCTCTATAAAAAAGAGGGCAAAAGAGTGATACTTGGTGCTAGTGATACTTTTAGAGCTGCCGCAGTAGAGCAACTAAGAAGATGGGCGAAGATACTATCTATCCCAATAGTTGCAACAAAACAAGGCCATGACCCCTCTGCTGTTGCATATGATACTATAAAGTCTGCTATTGCAAAAGGTTATGATAATGTTTTGATAGATACTGCAGGGCGACTTCACAATCAAAGCAATCTATCAAATGAGATAAAAAAGATAGTAAGAATTTGCAATAAAGCAAAAGAAAATTCACCACATAGAAAGATACTCGTTCTTGATGGTACCCAAGGAAACTCTGCTATAAATCAAGCAAAAGCTTTTAAGGAGATTGTGGGTATAGATGCTATCATCATAACAAAGCTTGATGGTACTGCAAAGGGTGGAGCTCTTTTTAGTATAGCAAGTCAATTAAAACTGCCTATTTTATATATAGGTGTAGGTGAGAAGGAGGATGATTTAGTCGCTTTTGATGCAGTTGCTTTTATAGACTCCTTACTTGATGCCTTTTTTACAAGTGGAGACAATGGCTAAAAAGAGATCTCTTTTTGAGTGTCAAGCTTGTGGATACCAAACTTCAAAGTGGATGGGTAAATGTCCAAATTGTGGTGCTTGGGAGCAGATAGTAGAGCTAAGTAGAACTCAGATAGAGTTGCTAAAACAGGTATCTTCAAATCCTCAAAAAAATGAATCTGCCCAACCTCTAACACAGATAAAAGAGGAGACTATACAAAGATACTCATCAAATTCAAAAGAGTTAGATCTTGTCTTAGGAGGAGGTATAGTACAAGGTAGCCTTGTGCTTATAGGTGGAAGTCCTGGAGTTGGTAAATCAACTCTTCTTTTAAAGATAGCAGGAAATCTTGCAAAGATGGGTAAAAAGATACTCTATGTTAGTGGTGAAGAGTCAAAATCACAGATAAAGCTTAGAGCCAATAGACTTGAGGTAAATCATGACAATATCTATCTTCTAAGTGAAATTGAACTAGAGAGTATCTTTATAGAGTTACAAAGTAAAAGTTATGATCTGTTGATAGTTGATTCTATCCAAACTATTTATACAGATAAACTCACAGCTGCTCCTGGAAGTGTATCACAAGTAAGAGAGATAACATTTGAGCTTATGAGATGGGGCAAAAAGAGTGCTACAGCTATATTTATCATAGGACACATTACCAAAGATGGCTCCATAGCAGGTCCTAGGATACTTGAGCATATGGTTGATACAGTGCTTTATTTTGAGGGTGATAGTTCCAGAGAGTTAAGACTTTTAAGGAGTATAAAAAACCGTTTTGGTTCAACTAGTGAGGTTGGAATCTTTGAAATGAGTCAAAATGGACTAGTAAGTGCAGATGATATATCAAGAAAATTTTTCTCCAAAGAGGAGTCTCAGCCAGGTTCAGCTATCACAGTAGCTATGGAGGGTACTAGACCTATTATTCTTGAAGTTCAAGCACTTGTAAGTGAGAGTAACTTTCCAACACCAAAAAGAAGTACTACAGGATTTGAGCTAAATAGATTAAATATGCTTTTAGCACTTTTGGAGAAAAAACTTGAACTCCCTTTAAATAATTATGATGTATTTATCAATATTGCAGGTGG
>JALVXV010000234.1 GCA_027038235.1 Campylobacterales bacterium
CCTTTGATATTTAAAGGACTTAAGCAGATAAATTTTGATAAATATCCGGCAAATATCATAAATAAAATGATCAAAAAAGATATTTTACTTATAAGTATGCATACAAATTATGACAAAGCACACTTAAATAGATATGTAGTCCAAAAAGTTTTGGGCTATGAGGTTATAAAATGTGAAGAGTTTATATGCTATTTTGAAGTAGAAGATAAGTTTGATGTATTTGCTAAAAATATACAAGAGAGGTTAAAATTACCATTTTTAAAGGTAGTAAAAGCAAAAGAGTTTATAAAAAAAGCTGCCATTACCACAGGAAGCGGAGCAGAGCTTTTAAATAGCATAGAGGCGGATTGCTTTTTAACAGGTGATATAAAGTATCATCAAGCTTATGAAGCAAAAGAGAATAATCTCTCTATGATAGAGATAGGACACTTTGAGAGTGAGATATATTTTGCCAATAGTTTGAGTGAAAATTTGAAAAATTTTAATATTCAAGCTATAATTGCAAATTCAAAAAACCCATTTACATATAAATAAGGATAGAGATGAACAGATATTTAAAACAATTGATTGAATTGTCACAAATTGATAAGGAGATTGACTCTTTTAAACCAAAGATTGAGGCTATCAATAAAGAGTTAAATAGTATATTGAAAAAAGAGAGAGATTTAATAGCAAAAAAAGAGGGACTTTTAGAGGAGAAAAAGGATAATAAGCTAAAGATAAGGCAGCATGAACTCCATATAACTGAGCTTAGTGATAAGCTTAAAGAGATAAGCAAAAAGAGTGCAGCAGTAAAAACCGACAAAGAGGCAAAGGCTCTACAACTTGAAGAGGATATAACAAAAGAGCAGCTTGATTTTGCAAATGAGGAGATACAAAGACTTCAAAAGGTAAATGAGATAAAAGATGAATTGATTTTAGAGGTTGAAGAGGAGTTAAAAGAGATTTCTAAGGTTGTTGAAGAGACAAAAAAAGAGATAGAGCAAAAGTTAGCTAATGTTGAGAAGCAAAGAGAGGAGTTTTATGCAAAAAGAGAGAAACTTTTAAGTAAAATCAACCAAAAAATTCTTGAATTTTATCAAAAGGTAAGAAAGTGGGCTGGAAATACTACAGTAGTTCCTGTCAAGAAACAGGCATGTTATGGGTGCTTTATGAGAATAAATGATAAAACTTTTGCTGCAGTTATAAAGAGTGAAGATATAGTAACTTGTCCACATTGTGGTAGGATCTTATATGTTGAAGAGATAGAAAAAGAGGAGTAAAGAGATTTTTGATAAAAAAGTTAGCAAATACCCTATTTTTTTTATTTTATTATATTTTAGCAGTGCTAGTATATATCCTAGCTCTGCCATATCTTATTTATCTTAGTTTTAAAAAAAAGTACCACAACTCAATTCCTGCAAGATTTTTTTTATACAATAATGGATTTTTCAAAGATAGCGATATTTGGTTTCATGCTTGTTCTCTTGGTGAGGTAAACTCTTTAAGAGCTATAATTGATAGATTGGATGAAGATATTGGCATAAGTGTCATCACAAATACAGGGTATGAAGAGGCAAAAAAGATCTCTAAAGAGGTTAAATTTTTACCTTTTGAGATATGGCAACCCTTTTGGCAAAAAAGAGAGAGGGTTTTAGTCGTTTTAGAAGCAGAGCTTTGGTATATGCTCTTTTTTATAGCAAAAAAGAGAGGAACAAAAACTATACTCTTAAATGCTAGGATAAGTGATAATTCATATAAAAGCTATAAAAGGTTTGGATTTTTTTATAAAAAGATATTTGAAAATATTGATATGGTATTTGCCCAAAGTGATAAAGATGCTTCAAGACTAAAGCAGCTAGGTGCAAAAGATATAAAAGTAATAGGCAATATAAAAAACTCTATAGAGTTTAAGCC
>JALVXV010000235.1 GCA_027038235.1 Campylobacterales bacterium
GGCTGTCACTACTTCTGTTTGAACTCTCTGTACGAAAGCTATCAAAAAAGAGTTCACTCACATAGTAACCACTCTTAGCACGACTCTCCACATACCCCTCAGCATAGAGTTGAGAGTAGGCAGACTCTACGGTGTTTTTACTTAGGTTATAAAGTGTGGCTACCTTACGAATAGAGGGGAGTTTATCGCCTACTTGGTAGTTGCTAACGATGTCCTCTTTTATGGCTTGGTAGAGTTGTATATGTAGTGGGGTTTTGCTTTTAGCATCTAAGATGTACACTATCTGTCCTTAGGTATTTTTAGTTTTTTGTATCTTTGTAGAGGGGTAGATTTGTATATGATAGCGTAAATGGTTTAAATTTTAAACGTGTTTCTACTGTCTACAAATGGTAGTTGATAGTTTTGAGGATAATTTTGGTACACTTAAGAATATATAATTTAAAAAAGGAGAAAAAATGCAACAGATAACGATAAATATCAATCCATCTATCTATGAAGATATTATATTTTTTCTACAAAATTTTCCTAAAAATTTAATTGATATTCAAACTCAAAATATTAAACAAGTGCCATCTAAAGCTTCTAGTTCATCAAAGGCTTTTGGTCTTTAAAATGGAAAAATTAAAGACCCTGTAGCTTGCCAAAGAGCTATACATGAAGAGAGTTTTAATAAGAAAAAAATAAAAAAGGACAGATATGACCATTACACTCAATATTCAAAATAAACAACTGTTTGAGAAAATAATGTGGCTTTTAAGTCGTTTTAAAAATGATGGGTTAGAGATTATTACAGATATTCAAAAAAATATAGCAACTCCAGCAGAACCACAAAATAAGTTTTCTGAATTTGCAGGGATTTGGAAAAATAGAGACATAACCCAAAAGTCTATTAGGGAACGGGCTTGGAAATGATAGTTTTAGATACAAATGTATTGATTGAGATTTTAAAAGACAATCAATCTACCATTGAAAAAGTACAATCGTTTAATTGTCCATTAGCTATCTCTTCTATTAGTGTTATGGAACTTTTTTATGGTGCATTGAACAAGGCAGAACTTAAAAAGCTTGAAAGGTTTGTTGCTCTTTTTGAATCTCTTAAAAGTTGATAAGTGTTATTTGCATACGGTATTTTTTGACAGACTTTAATCTGTCCTCAATTATTCCAAATTTTTTGTATCTTTACACAAGGTTAGATTTACCATACAATAGCGTAAATCATTCAAAGGAAGCAAATGAACTCAAATTTTGAAATCAAAGACAAAACCATTATTTACAACATTTTAGACAAAGCCGAGTACGGAACATTGGCCCTTTGTGTAGAGAACAAACCCTACGCTGTACCCCTTAATTTTGTACGCATAGACGATGACATCTATTTTCATGGAGCATTAAAAAACAAGAAGATGAAGATGTTAGAGCAAAACCCCAATGTCTCATTTTCAGTAGTAGAGAACTATGCACTTATAGACTCAGATTTTTCAACTACAGAGGGCTTGGCATGTCCTGCAACGCAGTTTTATAAATCTGTGAGTATAGATGGGGTAGCAGTTGTTGAGAATAGTAGAGAGATTAAGGCAGAGGTCTTTGAGATTTTTATGCAAAAGCATCAACCAAAAGGTGGCTACAAATCCTTTGAGCATAGCGACTATGACAAAGCTTTAAAGGCTACGGCTTTAGTGAAGATAGAGGCAGAAAAAATCACTTGCAAGTTCAAGTTTGGTCAGCATCTAAACGAAGAACGATTTGAGATGATACTCTCTGCATTGTTAGAGCGTGGTACACCGACAGATATAGAAACAGTTGAGATTATGAAAGCACAAAGGGGATAAAAATGCAATACAAAATAGCCACACTAAACGACATAGAAGCAACCCTAAAACTACA
>JALVXV010000236.1 GCA_027038235.1 Campylobacterales bacterium
TATATGAAACTGGCTGAAAATCTAAAAAGAGCTTAAGTGAAAGAATAAGTATAACAATCCCAGTTAAAAAAGCAAAGTTTCTTGTGCTTTTAGCATCTGCTTTTGAGATCATAAGCACAAAAGCCATCACCATTGGAGTAAATATGATATAACTTAGTATCCCAATATCCATCATCTTATCCCATCACATATATCAAATAGGTAAAAAATACACTAATGCCTAGAAGCATTGAAAATGCATAAAACCTAACATTTCCATTTTGAAGAAGTGCTACTAATTCACCCATATTGTAAAATGATTTAGCAAACATCATAACAGTTCCATCAATAAATTTTTTATCAAATACTCTACCTATAAAGGTGCTTAAAAGTTGTAAATTTTTTACAAAAAGCATATCATATATCTCATCTATATAAAATTTGTGATAAATTATGCCAGAGAGTTTTATATCTTTATTAAGATCAATTTTAGCAAACTTTTTATATGCTATAAAGATACCTGTAATCACAATAAATGTATTTAGTCCCATCAATAAAAATTCAATAAAGTGTGAAACTTTTATATCTTTTTTAGCAAGATACAAAAGCCAGTAAGCTATCTTGCTATCTCCTAAAAAACCAGCAACTATTGAGCCAATTGCTAAGATGATAAGAGGATAGGTTATAAGTGGTGAAAGAGTATAAAGATGTCGAGTTTTTTTATCGCTTTTAGGTGCTATAAAAACTACAAAGAAGAGTCTAAACATATAATATGCCGTAAGTCCTGCGCTAAAAAGCTCTATAATCCATAAGATATAATGACCGCTTGAAAAAGCACTTAAGAGTATCTCATCTTTGCTAAAAAATCCTGCAAATGGAAAAATCCCACAAATTGCCAAAGTAGCTACTAAAAATGTATAGTAAGTTATCTTTGAGGCATTTTTCATCTCTCCCATTTTAAAAATATCTTGTTCATGATGAAGCTGAAGTATCACCGCTCCTGCTCCCATAAAAAGAAGTGCTTTAAAAAATGCATGAGTAAATACATGAAAAAGTCCAGCACTATAAAAGCCAAGCCCAACTGCTACAAACATATATCCAAGCTGAGAGATAGTAGAGTATGCTAAGATCTTTTTTATATCTCTTTGTTTTGTAGCTATTATGGCTGCAAATAGTGATGATATAGCTCCGATAATAGCAATAAACTCCCCAATTTTTGGAGTAAGATCATATAAAAAGTGAAATCTTGATACCATATAAACCCCAGCCGTTACCATAGTAGCTGCATGAATTAAAGCTGAAACAGGTGTAGGTCCTGCCATTGCATCAGGAAGCCACACATAAAGAGGTATCTGGGCTGATTTGCCCATTGCTCCAACAAAAAGAAAAAAAGCTATAAAAGAGAGTGTAGAGCTTGGAATATTTTGTATATGCTCCTTTAAACTCATATAATCAAAACCAAAATGGCCAATATATACAAATAGAGTTGCCAAAGCGATAATAAAACCAAAATCACCAACCCTATTTACTATAAAGGCTTTATTTCCTGCTATTACATTTTGTGCATCATTATAGTAAAAACTTATCAAAAGATATGAACAAAGTCCAACCCCTTCCCATCCAAAAAACATAACTATTGGGTTGTTAGCCAAAACCAAAATAAGCATCATTGCTAAAAAGAGATTGAAGTATGAGAAAAATTTACCATATCCCTCATCATCTCTCATATAACCTGCTGCATATATATGTATAAGCCAACCTATAAAGGTTATAAATAGAGCCATAAATATAGAGAGATGATCTGCTAAAAAGGTGATATTTAGATCAAAGTTGCCAACTTTTAGCCACTTAAATGCGGTATATCTTATATCTTTTGAACCACTATTTAACTCTAAAAAG
>JALVXV010000237.1 GCA_027038235.1 Campylobacterales bacterium
CCAAAAACTATTTTCATGAATTTGGTATAAATATTGGAGTGGTCGGTCCTATTACTCTAGCTGAAGAGTTGCAAAAAGGCTTTCATACTCTTATAGGTCATTCAAAACCTGCAGGATGGGATACTCAACTATCCAATAGGCTTATGGGTGGTATTTCATACAATTTTGCTTATAAAATAGATAGAAAAAGATTTAAGAGTATATATTATGACTGGACAAATAATATAAGAGGCGATTTAGGAAACTTTTATACCGGTTTTTTAGTTAGTAGTATGTTTCGATTTGGTACAGGTGGATTTAATACATTTGCAACTACTGGTAACTTTATAGGTGATGAAGAGAGTAATCTTTTGCACTATAAACCATATAAAAGATTGAAATGGTCTATATCGTTTGGCCTATTTGCAAACAAAATCAATACATACTATATCATAAAAAGAGCAAATCAAAAGGGATATCACCTCTCAAAGTTAAATTATGCCATTGGTGAAGAGGTGATCTATACAATATACTACAAAAATATTCAATACTCATTCAAAATCAAATCGACCTATTTTCATAGCAAAGGAATACTCTCTCAAGCTAAAAAACAGTGGGGAGGAGTGAGTATAATTTGGAGATTTTAACCCAAAACTGTATCAAGCCATTTTATAGAACATCCCATGGATGGATATTGGGGCTTTGGAGGCTCTTTGGCTGTAAAAAGCAGCATTAATGCCTCTTTTAACTCCTCCTTTGTTACACCATCTTCATCTTGCCAATTATCATCAATGCGACCATGATAGTAGAGTCTTGCATCTTTATCATAAAGATATATATCGGGTGTACACACAGCTTGTAAAGCCTTTGAAAACTCTTGAGTATCATCTATTAAATATGGAAAGTCAAACCTCTCATCTTCGATCTTTTCCTTCATCTTAGCAGGTGAATCTTCAGGATAGTTTGGATGGATATTGGGATTGACTGCTATTGAATTTATCTCTAACTTTTTTGCAAATTGTATGATCTGCTTTACCCTTTCCCAAACAGCTTGAGCATAGGGACAGTGGTTGCAAGTTATAAAAATAAGCAGACCATTTGCACCCATCTGATTTTTTATATCATACTCTTTATCGTATGGATCTTTCAAAGTAAAATCTGGCAGTTTTGTGCCAAGAGGAATATCCTTAGACTCTTGTAGCGACATGTCATCTCCTTTGAATTTATTGTAAATTTTATTTTGATATGTTATCATTTCTCTTATGAAATATATGTTAATGTTTATAATAATTTTTCTATTTAGTGGTTGTTTATATATAAATGAGAGAGGTATATCTACAAAATACTATAATGAATGTCATGAATACTACGATGCTACAGGCATATATCACAAAAATTGTGATAAAAATCTTATAAACTTTGAAAATGAAAAATGACCCCTTTGGATAAAATAAAAAAAGAGAGAGATAAATCTTTAAAATATAAAAATATACTCCCTCTAAGAGAGGCTCTTTTGAAACTTCCCAATATAAAAAATATAAAAATAGAGCTAGACAATATTATAAAAATCAGCTCTTTAGCCGTTACAAAGCAACAAAAAGAGTACATAAATAGCTTTGCTCTCTCTTTAAAGCCATGGAGAAAGGGTCCTTTTGAACTATTTGGTACATTTATAGATTCTGAATGGCAAAGTTGGATGAAATATAATCTTTTAGAACCACACTTCAATCTAAAAGATAAAGTAGTAGCTGATATTGGTTGCAATAATGGCTACTATATGTTTAGGATGTTAAAGCAGCAACCAAAAAAGATTGTAGGTTTTGACCCCTCTGCCCTTTTTAAAACTCAGTTTGATTTTATCAATAAATATATAAAAAGCGATATAGTTTATGAGCTTTTAGGGGTCGAGCATTTGGATATCTATGATACCAAATTTGATACTATCTTCTGTCTTGGTGTTTTGTACCATAGAAGCGATCCTATCTTAACTCTAAAATCTCTAAAAAAAGCTCTCAATAAAAATGGAGAACTTTTTTTGGATACATTCATGATAGATGGAGATAAAGAGGTGGCACTTACTCCAAGGGCAAGATACTCTAAAATTCCAAATATCTTTTTCATTCCAACAATTCCTGCTTTGAAAAATTGGCTCTTTAGAGCTGGATTTAGCGATATTGAGATTTTAGATATAAAAAAAACAGAGTTACAAGAGCAAAGAAAGACTGATTGGATAGAGTCTCAAAGTCTTGAAAACTTTTTAGACCCTAAAAATTCAACCCTAACCATAGAGGGATATCCTGCCCCAAAAAGAGTGTATGTAAAAGCTACTTGGTAAACTTTTTTATACTCTATCCGATTTAGAGCAAAAGTTAAAATTAGGAGATATAGTGGATGCAAATGAGGAGATAAATCCAGTTGAAAGTATAATAACAGATGATGAAACTATCAATTTAAAAACACATATCAAGATAAAAAAGTATCTAAGTGGTGATGTGGTATCCTTAAAGGATAACTATGCACAAGTAAAATTAAGTTGTACAAAAGAGATGGCAGTTGATGAAATGGGGCTTATCCATGGAGGCTTTACTTTTGGTGCTGCTGATTTTGCTGCGATGGCTGCGGTAAATGATCCCTATGTTGTCTTGGTAGGTGCATTAAGCAAATTTTTAGCCCCTGTAAAAGTGGGTGATACTGTCATTTTTGAAGCTTATGCAAAGTTTGAAGATGCCAGAAAAAGGGAGGTTGATGTCATAGGTAGTATCAATGACATAAAGGTTTTTGAAGGAAGATTTGATGCAGTTATCCTTCCTGAACATGTTTTGAAGTTAAAGCTTAAAAAGGTAAGAAAAACTCAGGATCAAAAAGATCAAAAAGATCACAAATAACCAAACCATGAGGGGATATTTTTCTGCTCTTTTTTTATAGTAGTTGGATTGCCGTGACCTGTATAGACCCTCTTGTCATACTCTATCTTTAGAAATTTTTCTAAACTTTTTTTCATATCTTTTGGGTTGGAGTATGGAAAATCAACCCTTCCAATAGAGTTTTCAAATATAAAATCTCCACTAAACCAGCTATCTTCTATCTCGATAACTGAACATCCTGGAGTGTGGCCTGGAAAAAGTATAAATTTTACCTTCACTCCCTCTATATCATACTCTCTATCTTTATCAACTAAGATATCAGCTTTGCAAGTTGGTTGAGATTGATTAAAGATATCCTCTTCAAGCATAAAAGCATCATCTTTAGGTATATAGATGGGTATTTTTAACTCCTCTTTTAACTCACAATCGCTCCAGATGTGATCAAAATGTCCATGAGTATTTAATATAGCGATAGGGTTTGTTACACTACTTTTTACCCATTTTGTCGCTAAAACACCAGGATCAATAATAAGCTGTTTATTATCTATATCAACAATATAGCAGTTAGTTTGATATGCTCCAAAAGCTCTACTTTTTATCTTTATCATATTAAACCTTTGTTTACTTTGTATTGCTAAAATTCTTAAGAGATAGTATTATATCTAAAAGTTCTCATTAAGTAAAATTTTAGTAAAATGAAACAGATAAATACTAAGGTAGTAGTTTATGCAAAGATTTAAATTGCTTGAAAAATTTTTGGTCAACTTTTTAAGAGATGAGGTATATAAAACTTCATTTACAAAAGCTGTAGTAGGGCTAAGTGGGGGTATTGATTCTGCAGTAGTTGCAGTTTTAGCAAAAAAGGCTTTTGGGGATGATTTGCTTTGTGTGATGATGCCATCTCAATTTTCAAGCAAAGAGAGCATAATAGATGCTAAGGAGTTGTGTGATAAGTTTGATCTTAGATACGAGATAGTCTCTATCGAACCTATGCTAAAAGCATATATAGATAATGATATGAGCAACCTAAGAGTAGGCAATCTAAGTGCAAGACTTAGAATGGCAATACTATATGATATATCTGCTAAAGAGAGAGCTTTGGTCATAGGTACTAGCAATAAAAGTGAACTATTGTTAGGATATGGTACACTTTTTGGAGATTTAGCAAGTGCGGTTAATCCTATAGGAGATATTTATAAAAGTGATATTTTTAAATTTGCTGAATATCTTGAAATCCCTGAAAGTATCATATCAAAGCCACCTTCAGCTGATCTGTGGGAAAACCAAAAAGATGAGGATGATTTAGGATATACTTATGAACAGATAGATAAAGTTTTAAAAAGATATGTAGATGATAGGCTAAATAAAAATGAACTTTTAAAGATAGGCTTTGAAGAGAAATTGTGTGATTTGGTAATAGATAAAATTTATCAAAATCAATTTAAAAGAAAACCTCCTGTGATAGCAAAAGTTAGCCAAAGAAGCATAGGGCATGACTTTTTATATCCAAGAGATGTAAAAATGTAAAATAAGGAAAAAGAGTATGAAAAAGATACCATTTTTTAGACCATCTGTAGACGATAGTGAACTAAGTCAGATAAGAGAGTTATTAAACCATACACAGAGTAATAAGGCAAAAACCCTAGAAGAGGATTTTACCAAATATACTAATAGCCCATTTGCCATATCTACCTCAAGCGGAACTGCTGCTATGCATCTATCTATGATGAGTATAGATCTAAAAAGAGGAGATAAGATAGTCTGTTCAGTTAATGCCTTTCCTGCCGTTGCAGAAGTTATTAGACATTTTGATGCGGAGCCTATTTTTGTTGATATTGATAAAGATGATTTCAATATAGATCCAAAAAGCCTTGATAAGGTTCTAACTAAATCAAAACATAAAAAATTAAAAGCGGTCTTTGTAACACATATTGCAGGACAACCTGCTGCAATGGATGAGATATATGATGTTGCACATAAGCATGGTGTTTTAGTCATAGAGGATGCAACAAATGCTTTAGGTGCTACATATAATGGACAGGCAATAGGCTCTCTATCTGAAACTACTCTTACATCATTTAGTTTTAGTCCCCATAGTATAAATAATATTGTAAATGCCGGGGTTATCACTACATCTGATGAGGAGCTTGACAAAAGAGCAAGACTTCTAAGAAATCATGCCATAGTAAGTGAGGGGTGGGAAAAATATGGAGATCTTGATTATGTCTATGATGTTGTAGATATTGGTGTAAAGTATGACCTATCCCAGCTTGATGCAGCATTTTGTATTGCTCAACTGAAAAAAAATAACACATTTATAAAAAGAAGAAAAGAGATAGCCTCTATCTACGATAAAGAACTTGCCAATACTGCTCACATCTCAACTCCTGTTAGAAAAAGAGATCATATCTATACAAGCTATATCATAAAAGTAGATAAAAATAGAGACTCATTTGCTAGAGAGTTAGCTCTTAGGGGCATAAGAACTGGACTAAACTATATACCTCTTCATCTTTTAAGCTACTATAAAAATAAATATAGTTTGAGAATAAATGATTTTCCTGTTGCTCTTACAAATTATCAACAAATTCTATCACTTCCAATATATCCAAATCTTAAAGATGATGAGGTTCTTTATATCTGTGAGGCAGTTAAAGATATAGCTAAAAATAGAGTCTAATCTTATGAATACAATCTTTTTTTGGGTAGAGGAGTATCTTTTCTACCCAAAAAAGCTTTCACAAAAGATTCTCTCATATATACTTTTGCCTTGTACAGCACTATATTGTACAGTTGTTATCTTTAAAAGGATATTTTCAAAACCTCAAGATTTTGCTCTACCTATTGTCTCTATAGGCAACTTAAATATAGGTGGCAATGGCAAAACACCCTTTACTCTAGCACTTCTAAAAGATAGAGAAAATGTAGCTATCATTTTAAGAGGATACAAAAGAGAGAGTAGAGATCTTCTTGAAGTACATGATAATACCCCTGTAATGCTCTGTGGGGATGAGGCACTACTTTATGCAAAAAGCTTACCAAAATGTTTAGTAATTGTCTCAAAAGATAGAGCTAAAGCTATTAAGTATGCTAAAAAAAAGGGGGTAAAAGCTATCTTTTTAGATGATGCCTTTCATAAACACAATATTAAAAAATTTGATATTTTACTAAAGCCATCAAATGAACCAACAAATCCATTTTGTTTGCCAAGTGGAGCATATAGAGAGCCAAAAAGTTTGTATAAAATTGCAGATATTGTTGCAGTTGAGGATAGGGATTTTAAAAGAGAGGTTTCTATAAAAAATCCCACTTCAAAGATGGTTTTAGTAACTGCTATAGCAAAGCCAGATAGGCTTGATAAATATCTACCAAAAGATGGCACTATAATAGCAAAAGAGTATTTTAAAGATCATCACCTTTTTACTAAAAAGGAGTTGCAAAAGATTGTACAAAAATACTCAGCATCATCTTTGCTAGTAACTACAAAGGATAAAGTAAAGATGGAAAATTTTAACTTAAATCTCTCAGTAATGGAGCTTGAGATAAAAATTGATAGAAAAATTGTACAAAAAATAGATAATTTTATAGATAATTTTGCTAATGTTGGATAAAATTACCCTATTTGAAATCCAAAGGATTTTTCATTGAAAAGTAAGATAGAAAAAGCACAAATTCTTTTAGATGCACTGCCCTACATAAGAGAACATGCAGGAAAAACATTTGTCATAAAGTATGGTGGTTCAGCCCAAGTAAATCAGCAATTAAAAGATAAATTTGCCCAAGATATTGCCCTTTTTCATTTAGTGGGTATAAAGCTTGTCATAGTTCATGGCGGTGGAAAAAAGATAACTACCCTATTAGACAGACTTGAGATAGAGAGTGAATTTAAAGATGGTCTTAGAGTAACAAGCAAGGAGAGCATGGAGATCGTTGAGATGGTGCTAAGTGGCAATATAAATAAAGAGATAACATCACTTCTAAACCATCATGGGGCAAAGGCGATAGGTATCACAGGCAAAGATGGTGGATTTTTTCAAGCAAAACCACTCAAAGAGGGCAAATATGGACTTGTTGGCGAGATAACAAAAGTAGATACCACAGTAACAAGTAAGCTTATGGATAATGGTTTTGTACCGGTTGTTGCTCCTATTGCAGGTAGTGTTGATGGAGTTGGTCTAAATATAAATGCTGATCTAGTTGCTAGTAAGTTAGCAGCTAAATTAAGAGCTGAAAAGGTAATATTTATGACTGATACCTTAGGAGTTTTAGATAAAAATAAAACACTTCTACCCACTCTAAGCAAGAGTGAAATAGTAAAGCTGATAGAAGATGGCACTATAAGTGGCGGAATGCTACCAAAGGTTAATGCCTCTTTAGAGGCTGTTGAGCTTGGATGTAAAAAAGCCCATATCATTGATGGTAGGATTGAGCATTCCCTTTTGCTTGAAGTATTTACAAGCGAAGGTATAGGAACTGTGATAAAATAGATAAAAATTATAAAAATAGCGATAAGACAGAATAAAAGGAATAGTAGATGTATTTTGTTGAAACTAGAGGAAATGATGGAAAAAAGGCTAAGAGAGTTACATTCTCAAAGGCTATCAAAAATCCAAGTGCAAGTTTTGGGGGGCTTTATGTGCCTGAATATTTACCCAAAATTGATAATGATTTTTTAAAGAGTTGTATCTCTCTCTCATACAAAGAGTTTAGTAAAAAAATTATAGATCTTTTTGAGATAGATATTGATAACGAAGTATTAAATGATGCCTTAGAGCTCTACAATAAATGGGATGACAAAAATGATGTAGTACCTCTTTCAAAGGTTGAAGATATACTCTTTATAAGCGAACTTTATCATGGACCAACAAGAGCCTTTAAAGATATGGCACTTCAGCCTTTTGGATATATCTTATCACACCTTGCAAAAGATGAAAACAAAGAGTATCTTATACTCACAGCTACTAGTGGAGATACAGGACCTGCTACACTAAATAGTTTTGCTAACAAAGAGAATATAAAGGTTGTTTGTATCTATCCTGAGGGTGGCACAAGCGATGTACAAAAGCTACAAATGGTTACCCAAAAGGGAGACAATCTAAAAGTAATAGGCATAAATGGCAACTTTGATGATGCCCAAAGTGCTTTAAAATCACTTCTTTCATCAAACGATTTTAAAAATGAACTTCAAAAAAGAGATATTAAATTGAGTGTTGCAAACTCTGTCAATTTTGGAAGAATTATATTTCAAATCATCTATCACATATACTCATATATAAAACTTGTAGAGCTTGGTGAAATATCTTTAGGACAAGAGATATATATAGCAGTCCCAAGTGGCAATTTTGGAGATGCACTTGGAGCCTATTATGCTAAAAAGATGGGTGTAAATATAAGAAAGATACTAATTGCTGCAAATTCCAATAATGTCTTAAGTGAACTTATAAATAGTGGAGTTTATGACATAAGAGATAGAGAATTAAAAAAGACTATATCTCCTGCTATGGATATACTTATATCATCTAATGTTGAAAGGCTTTTGTATGATAAATTTGGCGAAGTAAGATGTAAAGAGCTTATGGATTCGCTTAAAAATAGTGGCTTTTATAAACTTACAAAAGATGAGCATGAGAGTTTGCAAAAAGATTTTAGAGGATA
>JALVXV010000238.1 GCA_027038235.1 Campylobacterales bacterium
AGCCCATGGTCAGCTAAGACTTATTTTGGAGCTTGATGGAGAGCAAGTCAAAAAGGCTATTCCAGATATTGGATATCTCCATAGAGGCATGGAAAAGATGGCTGAAAATATGATATATAATGAATTTTTGCCTACAACAGATAGGATGGATTATATAGCAGCAACAGCTAACAACTATGGATATGCTCTAGCAGTTGAAAAGCTTATAGGACTTGAGGTTCCAAGACGAGCGAAAGTTATTAGAACTATGCTACTTGAATTAAATAGAATCATCTCTCACCTATTTTGGTTAGCAACCCATGCTCTTGATGTAGGAGCTATGACAGTATTTTTATACTGTTTTAGAGAGAGAGAATTTGCTATGGATTTGATGGAGGATTATTGTGGTGCTAGGCTAACTCACTCAGCAGTAAGAATAGGTGGAGTTCCTCTTGATCTTCCTGATGGATGGCTTGAAAAGCTTAGTGTCTATATCAGTCAGATGCACAAAAATATAGCTGATTATGAAGGTTTGCTAGATCAAAACAGGATCTGGAAAATGAGGCTTGAAGATGTTGGAGTTATATCTAAAGAGGATGCTATTAGTTGGGGTTGTTCAGGTATTGTCTTAAGAGGTAGTGGAGTTCAGTGGGATATAAGAAAAGAGGAGCCTTATGAACTTTATGATGAGTTGGAGTTTGATGTACCTTATAGTGATAGATGTGATAGCTATGGGCGATACAAACTCTATATGGAAGAGATGAGGCAGAGTGTAAGGATCTTAAGACAGCTAATAGATATGTATCAAGATACAGAGCCTCAGACTATGGCACATGCTCCACAATTTATCTCAGCTCCAAAAGAGCAGATAATGACCCAAAACTACTCTTTGATGCAACATTTTGTACTGGTAACTCAAGGTATGAGACCGCCGAAAGGCGAAGTATATGTAGCAACTGAGTCTCCAAAAGGTGAACTTGGATTTTATATAAATTCTGAAGGTGATCCTTATCCATATAGATTAAAAGTAAGAGCTCCTAGTTTTTGGCACACAAGTATTCTGCAAGAGTTGCTTGTAGATCACTATATAGCTGATGTTACCGCTATCATCGGTAACTTAAATATTGTCTTTGGAGAAATAGATAGATGAAAAGTGAGGAGCAAAGGGAGATTGCTAGATGAAACATGCAAAAAGATATAAAAAGTTTTGTGTTAAATATCAAAAGCTTCAAGTCGCTGGTTGCTGGTTGCTGGTTGCTGGTTGCTTAATCCAAAGGATTTCCAGATGAAAAGATATGATTTAAGAGCTTTAAAAGATAATTTTTACGATAGAATGATAGAACTTATTGAAAATGACCTTGCACCTGAAGAGGTGGGGATATTTATATTTGAGATAGGTGATTTTTCTTCTGTGCAAAAGAGTGCAGATATCATCAAACAAAATGGGCATGAGTTGTTAAATTCACTAAAATTTAATGAAGTTGACTGGACTATCATGGCAAAAAGGAAAAAAGATTGAAATCGTTAGTTTATTTCTCAACATGGCAAAGAGAGATCATAGACAACCGAAATAAGCCCAAAGAGGAGTGGCAAAGATCATCATTTTACTTTCCACAACTCCACAGAGTAGAAGATGATACAAAAGCCTTTATAGGATGGGATGGAGTTGTGCTCTTTAAAAAAGATGTCGATGTCGTAAAACTTGCGATGAAGTATGCTGCTCAATACCAAGTATATAGTGAGGCTTGTGGAAGATGTACTCCTGGACGATGGGGTGGAAGGATACTTTATGATCTTCTTGATAAGATAGCAAGAGGCGAGGGTGAACTTAGTGATTTGGAGCATTTAAAAGAGATAAGCTCCACTATGCAAGAAACAAGCAAATGTGAAATAGG
>JALVXV010000239.1 GCA_027038235.1 Campylobacterales bacterium
GGATATGGTGCGGGAGACATATCATAAGCCTCCCCGTCTATAAGCTCCCATCTTCCTTCCCAATTTTTATAATCCTCATAAGTAAAAAAGTTTTTATCAACTGCTTCCAAGAGAACTCCTTGTTTCGTAATTCGTGATTCGTGATTAGGGTATTATAACATAAAATTAACCCAAATTTTGCAATAGAGTTTGCTATGGGGATTTTTAAAAGAGTTGAAGATTTATCTACATAGTGATATGTCGAAACATTTGGGATTATATCAAACCAACTATTTATAAAAATTATGCTATCATTATATATCAAAAAGTTATCTAGGATATTGAGGTGAGTTTTATAAATTATATTGCACATTTTTTGAAGTATTATAGCTTTAGTGTCGTATGTTTTTTATATGCACTAAACCCTAGAAATTACAACCCCGCAAATAGAAAAGTCTTAATCAAACAGATATATTATGTAGCTTTAGAGATATTACCAGCCTTTATCATTCTATCTATCTTGTTTGGAGCTGTAGTTATGGGTTTTTTAGTCTCCAAAGCTATTGAGTACAATTTAAAAGAGTATATAGGTCAACTAATAGTTCAAGCTGTACTAGTAGAGCTAACTCCATTTATGATAGCACTTATCATCTCTTTTCGTACTGGACTAAGAGTGGGGGCAAAAACTGCCATCATGAAAGTAAATAGTGAGCTAAATACTCTAAAAATGTTTGATATAGATGTGGTAAATTATCTTGTCATGCCAAGAGCTGTAGGAAATATGCTTGGTTTTTTATCTTTGGTATTTTTATCTTCTGTTATCATGGTAGCTAGTGGCTATGTTTTTCTTTTTTTAAATATGGGAATGGATGTAAAGCTTTTTTTATCTACTATTATAAGTGCTATTACATTAAAAGATATATTTTTATTTGTCATAAAAAGTATGATTTATGGTTTTATTATAGTTACTATACCTAGTTTTGATGGAATAATTATCAAAAAGAGATACTTTGAAATACCACCTACTCTTTCAAAGACCATAACATCTCTTTTTATTGTTATTTTATTTGTGGAGGTGCTATCATTGAGCCTAGAATTCCTGTAAAAATATTTGAAGATTTTTATCAACTTAAAGAGTATATCATCAAAAATAATTTGGGCATCGTTAGTGAAGAGACACCCTTATTGGTCGATTTAAATGCAAATGAGAATATTGCATTGATTTTAGAGTATCACTATAGATATAGCATAAAAAATGCAACTATCTATGCAGATGAGTTACTAAAAAGGTGTGAACATCATAAATTGTCAGATAAAAGAGTTTTTGAGCTTGATAAAAGAGATAGATTTATTATACAATATATAAGAGCTTATGTTAGCCCAAAGGATAAGATAGCTATAGTAAAGCCATTTTCTATGCTAGATAGAGTAGATGATTTATCATATATTAAAAAACTAGTTGATATATTAGATGAAAAAGAGACCGAAATTGTAGATACTACAATACATCAATATTATAAGGAAAGCAGATGTCTTATAATAAAATGAAAGTTTCAGTAGGAATTTTTACCTTTATAACTTTATTGTTGCTTTTTGTAGCTATATTTTTTATCTTAAAAAGCAAAGGAATGTTTGACAAGCATTATGAGTATGCCTTTTATGCAGATAATGCAGAGAGTTTTGATATAGGTACCCCTATAAAATACTCTGGCTTTAAAATAGGCTATATTGATAAGATAGATTTTACCTATGATGGCAAGGTGTTTGTGCATTTTACAGTAGATGAAAAAAATGCAAAATGGATAAATAAAAAAGCCTATCTTGAACTAAGAAAACCTCTCTTAGGAGGTGCAGTTATATCTGTAATATCAGACCCAAATCACCCTATGATCAA
>JALVXV010000240.1 GCA_027038235.1 Campylobacterales bacterium
GGGGGTGATTTCCATTATATTGTAAAGCGTTATGATAGATATGAAAACTATTCATATGGGCAGTATGATATGGCACAGCTTTTAAATATTCCAAGCGATAAAAAATATAATACCGATACACTCACTATCATAGAGGAGTTTTCTAAAAAAGTTAAAAATACAGATGCAAGAATAGATATGTTGAAATTTCAGGTTTATGCCTCTTTGATTGCCCATAGTGATTTTCATGCGAAAAATATCTCTATTTTGGATATAGGAAAAGAAAACTTTATATTAGCCCCACTTTACGATGTTATCTCTCTAGGTGTATATAGTGGAAATGCAAACGATTTAGGTTTGCCTCTATCAAAAAAAATAAGAAAATTTGGCAAGTATAAATTGGAAGATTATCTGTTAATTGCAAAAAGTTTAGATATAAGAAATATTAAAGCAAAGCAAGTTATTAAGCAGGTTATAGAAACTTTTCTTGATGATTTTCCTCTGTATATTCAAAAAACAAAAGAGTTTGAAGAAAAATACAATATAAAAATACAAAGTAGCAAAATGGATAAAAAAAAGTTTTCAGACTCTTTAGCATCAATGTATAAAAGAAAACTGATACAGCTAAAGAAACAGGGAGTTCTGCAAGAGCTTGGTATAATCAAAAAATATGGTGGCATACTAAAAAGAGAGAAGATAAATAAAAAATCCAATTAACAATTGCTAAAGGGTGCCTCCAATAATGTACCAAAGTGTAGGAGAAAAATGTACCACTACACCATACTTTTGTTAGAAATAATATAAATATTATATAATGCTTAAAAACAGTATAAGTTTGCCGAAGTTTTAAAAGGTATTCAATGAAAAAAAGAGCAAAATTAGAAGAGTTAAAACGACTTTTTGAAGCTTGTGATAAACAGATATAAAAATATATACCAATTAGTGAGTTCTAAAAAGGGATTAAAAAGTTAATATTTTCATCACTTAAAGGTGTAGATATTGTATGGGTTTTAAAAATGCTTGGGTACATTAGATGAAAACAATATATAATATGCCCATAATATGGAGGTTTAAAGATGAAAATAAGAGTTTATTTTGAAGATACAGATGCAGGTGGTATAGTTTATCACTCTAAGTATATCAATTTTTGTGAGAGAGCAAGAAGTGAGATGCTATTTTCTAAAGGGGCTTCTCCTAAAAATGGGGATGCTTTTTTTATTGTTAGGGAGTTAAATGCTAAATATTTTAAAAGTGCTACTTTAGGGGAGCTTTTAAGTGTAAAGACAAAGATACTATCTAGCTCCAAGATAAGCTTTGAACTACTTCAAGAAATTTATAACGAAAGAGATGAAAAGATTTTTTCTATGGTTGTAAAGATAGTCTATATCAAAAATAATAAGCCATCAAGAATAGATAAGGAACTTCTAAAAGTAATAGATAATTGCTTTACTGATCAAGTATGATAACCTCTTTGAAGGCAGATTTTGTAGGTTTTAATATCTTGATGTTGTATTGAACTTGGTTATTTAAGATATTTTCATCAAAAAATCTTTTTGAATAGCTATCAAAATAGAGTGTGTAGATATAGTCTATTCCAATAGATGTAGAGTAATTTATCCAGTCAAATAGGATGTTGTTATCAAGAAGTTTATTTATCGCAACCAATTTATCAATACTATGACCAATAGAGTTAGCAATATACATATCTTTTCTATCATCATATTGAGTTAGACTTAAAAGAAGGGGGTTGTAATTTATTTGGGTTGAAAAAAGGGCATATGGTGCAATCTCGTAAAATCTAAATTGTGAAGCTAAAAGAGAGGTTTTAACTAAAGGTGTATTTAAAAAGATAGAGCTATTTTCCAATTTTTTATTCTCTTTCAAAAATGGTTTAAATCTTGTTAGTTTTTGTGGAATTATTTTTTTATACACTATCTTTTTATCGCTATTTTCTATATAGCTACTAAGCTTAAAACCAATATTTCCCTCATCGGAAAATATCGCAATTTTATCATTTGTAAAGATCAGTAATTTTTCTATCTGTTTTTTATAATCAATTCCACCAAAGATAAAGTTTGTTTTTTGTGTTATGGCATCAGACTTGTTTATGGTAGGAATGTAAAAAATTAGATCTGTATCGATAGATAAAAGATTTGTTACACCTTTAGAGGTATATGGGGCAATGACAAAATGAAAACCTTCCTCCTCTATCTTTCTTACTGTATTTGTAATATTTTCTACTGTTTCATCATTTGAATTAAAAAGTTCAAAATCAAAATTTACCCCCTTTGCTAGAAGGTAAGATAGTATGGTATTGGTTGTGCTTATGGTGTATCTGCCTATTACATTTTTTGGTACCATTAAAGCTATCTTTATATTTTGCACCTTTTTGTGTTCATAGATATTAAATTTGATCTTAAGTGTTTCATACTCTTTTGTCAAATTTTCATCATATAGCCCCTTTTTGTAGTTGGATAAAAAAGAGAAAATTTGACCGTTATTGAGATAATTATTAAGACACCCTACATCACACTCTTTAGTTTCAAGGTTTATGATAGTCATCTTTGGAAGAGGCAACATAGAGAGATACAAACTTTTTGCCATAGATACAACAGTAATAAAAATCAATGTTAAAAAAAGTCTCAAATAAACACTCCAATTAAAATTTGATCACTATTATACCTAAGAAAATCTTAATTTGTTATTCGTGATTAGTGATTAGTGATTAGTGATTGGAACTAAAACCTTCATCCTTTATGCCCTTTACTTTTTTCATATCTGCAAAGACATATTTTTTTGCAGATGGATTTCTTAGTAAAAAGCTTGGATGAAATGTTGGAATGATTTTAGCATTTCCAAAAGGTAAGATTTCACCTCTAATTTTTGATATGGGGGTTTTATCATTTGTAAGATTATTATATGCGGTTGCTCCTAGAGTTATGATTATCTTCGGTCTTATTAGATCTATTTGTTTCATAAGATATGGAGTGCAAGACTTCACCTCCTCGGGTGTTGGAACTCTATTGTTTGGAGGTCTGCATTTTACTATATTTGCTATATAGACTTGCTCTCTTTTGATATTTAAAACATTCTCTATGATTTTTGTCAAAAGCTCACCCGCTTTTCCTACAAAAGGTTTTCCTGTTTCATCCTCATTTGCACCAGGGCCTTCGCCTATAAACATTATATCGGCATCTATATCACCCTCTCCAAAGACTACATTTTTTCTAGTTTTTGAGAGTTGGCATAGATGGCAGTTGTAAGTGATATTTTTAAGAGCTTGTAGATCATTAGGAAGTGATTTTAGGGAGGCTCTTGTTTGATTTAGATCCTGTATATCATCAGTGTACTCTATGCCCAATGATTGATATGTGTATAGTGTTTTTAATAGGTGAAGTCTTTTAATTTTATTCATGATAAGTAAACTTGTCCCCTAAATTAGGGGACAAAGTCTATTCTACAACCTCTACAACTTTTGGATCGCTTTCCCAAATACCATGCTTTGTGCAGTAGCTTTGGGCTACTAAAGTCATCTTTTTTCCTTGAGGCTTTATTTTAAAAGTAACCTCTGCATGACCTTTTTCTCCTTGACCACCAAGCATTCCTGCCATAAAATCACTCTTTGCAAGTAGTGTCTCTTTGTTATAAAGTGCGATACTTGCTATGTAGTGGTCAAAATCATCAGGATGAGTATATTCATTACCTACCTTAATAGTTACCTCAAAAACCTCATTAGCCTTTGTGCTATTAGCACAATGGATAAAAGGAGAGTGTCTATCTATATAATCCTTTTTAGATTCTCTCTCAACTGTATCTATGTCAACATATCTATTTATCTTTGGCATATCAAACTCCTATTGTTAAATTGTACTGCTATTATATCCAATCATTTCTTATATGTTAGATATAAATAGGATATAAAATATCCTATTTATATTGGATTAAACAAAAGGTATCTCGCTTATATTGTGCTCCAATCCTAAATCTTTTGGAGGAAGTCCTAGAGCTAGTCCAACCATTTGTGGAAGATGAAGTATAGGCATATCTATATCTCTTCCTATCTCTTTGGATATATTGTGTTGTTGTACATCAAGTCTAAGATGGCACAAAGGACAAGGAGTTACAACCACATCAGCATTATTATCCATAGCATCACTCATGGCGATACCTGAAAGTTTGTTGGCAGTTTTCGGTGCTTGAAGCTCTACATGAAAACCGCAACATTTATTTTTGTGTTCATAGTCTATGGCATTTCCACCAAGAGCATTTATAAGTCTCTCTAAAGAGTCTGGTACATAAGGGTTCTCATTGCCATTATTTTTACTTTGTAGGGAGCTTGGTCTAATATTGTGGCAACCATAAAAGGGAGCGATATTTATATCTTTTAGTGGTCTTTTAACTCTCTTTGCTATCTCTTCAACCCCGATATCATCGATAATTGCATATAAAAAGTGTTTTATTTCAACACTACCTTTATATTCAAGTCCGACCTCTTTTAGTTTTGTATTTACTCTCTCTTTAAGCTCTTCATCACCATCTAGTCTCTCTTTGGTCATAGAGCTATTTAATTGACAAGTATTGCAAATGGTTACCATAGTAAGTCCAAGTTTTTCTGCATAGCATATATTTCTTGCATTTAAAGTAAGAGATAAAAAGTCATCAAAATCTTGTAGATGACTAGCTCCGCAACAACTAGCCTCTTCAAGAATAACCAACTCAATATCTAGCACTTCAGCTACTGCCATAGTTGATTTTAAAAGCTCAGGTGTACTCTCTTTGGCTGTACATCCAGTATATAGTGCATATTTTAATTTTTTCATCTTTATATCTCCTTAAAAATCAACTGTGGATGCGATATCAACAAGTTTCTTTATCTCATCTAAATTTTTTGATTTTGGCATATCCCAAGGCATGACTATCTTTCCCTTTTTCCACATCTTGTAAGCTTCAGGCATATGCTTTAGTACTCCAATATTTCCCTCACTATATCTTACAAGTTCACCCTCATCCAAAATACCATGCTTTCTTATAGATGACTTAAATCCAACAGCATGACGAGTAGCTACATTGCTTATGGCTCTACCCTCTTCAAAGATTTGGTTGTGAAGTTTTGTTATCTTGCTAATAGGTGATAAATCTTTTGGACAAGCCTCAGCACACTCATAACACTTTACACAATCCCAAACTCCTAAGCCCTCTTGATTTACTATATCAACTCTTTCATCTTTTGCATTATCTCTTACATCAACATTAAACCTAAAGGCTTTCAAAAGAGCTGCAGGTCCTAAATACTCTTCATTTACCGAAACAGCAGGACAGGCATAAAAGCAATTACCACACTGTATGCAGTAATCAGCCTCATCCAGAGCTTCTGCTTGTTTGGGAGTAATAATATTCTCTTTTTTAGGGTGATCAACTATGTTAGCTACTAGATATGGTTTTACAGTATCATACTTTTGCCAAAAATTTTTCTTGTCTATTACCATATCTTTTATAGCTCTTTTTTCATCTTGAGGATCAAAAGTCAACTCCTCGCCAAACATTTCAACTAGATGAAAGACATTCTCTTTGCATGAGAGTACAGGTTTTCCATTTACCTTTATAGCACAGCTTCCACAAATCCCATGTCTGCAACTTCTTCTATAGCTAAAACTTCCATCAAATTCCCATTTAATTCTATTTAAAATATCAAGCACGACTTCATCTTGGGAAACTTCCATTTCATATTTTTTATAATAAGGCAGATGATCTCTTTCGCTATTAAATCTAAAAACATTAAATGTTATCCTCTTTTTGTCATATTGTTTCATATCTACTCTCCACCTAGTAAGTTCTCTCTTGAGGTTCAAAGATACCCAAGTTCACATCTTTATACTCCATGTGTATCTCACCATTTTCATCCATGTGTGCATAAGTATGCTTTAAAAAGTTCTCATCATCTCTTTTTGGGTAATCATCTCTAAAGTGTGCACCACGGCTCTCTTTTCTTGCAATAGCCCCCTCAACAATAAACATAGAATAATCAAGCATATGTCCAAGCTCTATAGCCTCTTGAAGATCAGTATTGTAGATCTTGGATTTGTCATCTATTCTGATATGTTTAAATCTCTCTCTTAACTCTTTTAATTTTCTCTTTTGCTTCTGTAAAGATTCTTCAGTTCTAAAAACTCCTGCATTTGCTGTCATACTCTCTTGAAGTTCTGCTCTAAGAGTAGGTACTCTCTCATCACCATTGGAAGTTAATAGCCTATCTATCTCTTCAAGCATTCTATTGGCATCTTTTGTATTCGGCTCTTTATGGACTAAAAAATCTTTTTTCTTGAGATCTTTTATAATTGTTTGACCAACATGCCTTCCAAAAAACATAGCCTCTAGTAAAGAGTTAGCACCAAGTCTATTTGCTCCATGCACACTTACACATGCACACTCTCCTGCAGCATAAAGCCCATGGATTCTATGATCTTGATTTAGCTTAGCTCTTCCATCATTATCAACTGGTATGCCACCCATAGAGTAGTGTGCAGTTGCAGCTATCATGATAGGTTCATGTATCATATCAAGTCCTAAAAATGTGATAGCTAGATCTCTAAGCTCTGGAAGTCTTGAGAGGATTTTTTCCTTGCCAAGGTGAGTAAGATCAAGATAGACTGCATCTTTATTTGGTCCTACACCTCTACCTTCAAGTATCTCTTTTGTTATAGATCTACTTACTAAATCTCTTGGAGCTAACTCCATTTTCTCAGGAGCATATTTTTGCATAAACCTTTCGCCCTCGCTATTGAAAAGTCTTCCGCCTTCTCCTCTTGCTGCTTCACTTATAAGGATGCCTGTACCAGCTAGTCCAGTAGGGTGAAATTGGACAAATTCCATATCTTTTAGAGGCAATCCATGTCTAGCATAGATACTAAGACCATCACCCGTATTGGCATGAGCATTTGAGTTTATTTTGTAAGCTCTTGCATATCCGCCTGTTGCAAGCATGACAGCTCTTGCATTGAATATAGCTGGTTCTAAATTTCTTAGGTTGTATGCCACAACTCCATAGACATTTTTATCCTCTTGGATAATATCGGCTACATACCACTCATCCCAATACTCAACTCCATCTCTGTGTGATTGTTCAAACATAGTCTGAAGTAGAGTTAGACCTGTTCTATCTTTTGCAAAACATGCTCTTGGAAATGATTGTCCTCCAAAAGGTCTTTGAGCGATAGTGCCATCTTCGTTTCTGCTAAATACTGCTCCCATGCTCTCTGCCCATCTAACAGTCTCTGGAGCTCCTTCGCACATAAGTTTTACAGCATCTTGATCTGCAAGATAGTCGCTACCTTTGATAGTATCAAACATATGTGATCTTATACTATCTTCTGATTTTAGTACTGCATTTATACCACCTTGTGCAGCTCCTGAGTGACTTCTTAGGGGGTGAAGTTTACTAATGACTGCTACATGTTTGCCATGTCCTTCAAGCTCTCTAGCTGCTGCAAGTCCTGCAAGTCCTGCTCCTACGATTATCGCATCATAATGATATATAGGTATGCTCATATAGCGATTCCTTATTTTAAGATTTTTAATTATATAATTTCATACTTTAAAATATACAAAAAGTGATAATTTTTTAGAGAAAAAAATAGATAATGTTACAATTTTGCACATTTTTGTTATACTTTTATCCAAATTATCTCTAAAACAAAGGAAAATATTGAATAAAGAGGGATATTTTATATCGCTATTTCAAAATAGATACATAGGTGATGATGGTGTAGCTATAGATAAAATGCTCTATGTAAAAGATCTATTTTGTGAAGATATACACTTTAAACGAGAGTGGATGAGTTTAAAAGAGATTGCTAAAAAGAGTGTTTTGGTCAATATTTCTGATGTAATTGTCAAAAATGCAAAACCTATTTATCTTCTTTTAGGCATCAAAATCCCTAAAGAGTTTAATTATAAACAAATAAAAGAGCTATATGAGGGTTTTAAAGAGATTTGTAAAGAGTATAATATAGAGATAGTAGGTGGAGATACTATAGCAGGGAGTAGGTTAGACATATCTATAACTATCATTTCAAAAGTTAAAAAGGTTATTAAAAGAGAGGGGATAAAGAGGGGCTATTTATTTGCATATACTGGGGATTTGGGTAGCTCTAAGAGGGATTTAAAAAGATTGTTAAGGGGTAAAAAAATATATAAAAATTCAAAATTTATAAGACCAAAACTAAGAGAAAAGTTTTTTTATAAAGCATCAAAATATATCTCAGCTGCTTTAGATATCTCTGATGGACTTTATAAAGATTTATCAAGATTGAGCTCTTTAAATAAAATTGGAGTAAAATTTATAAAAAAAATCCCAAAGAGCAAGATTTGTAGTGGTGAAGAGTATGAGATACTTTTTGCATTTGATAAAAGATATAAAAACAAAATCATATCTATCTCAAAGCAGACAAAAACATCTCTAACAATCTTTGCAAAAGCAAAAAGAGGAA
>JALVXV010000241.1 GCA_027038235.1 Campylobacterales bacterium
AAGTTGTCATCTACTTTTTAAGAGGCGATGACCAACTTGAAGAGACTAAAGCTTTAAATGCTATAGATGCATTAGAGCTTATCGATATAGGTGAAGATGAGCTTAAAAAGTTGGGGGTAACTCCGGGATTTATCGGAGTAGAAGTTGAAAATGTAGAGATCATTATAGATATAGATTTAAAAGATGAGGATACTTTAATATGTGGGGCAAATAAAGAGGATTATCACTATGTAGGATACTCCTTAAAAGGTAAATTCCATGATAAATTTCATGACATAGCAAGAGTAGGCGAGGGTGATATATGTAAAGAGTGTGGCGGTAAGCTATCTTGCACAAAGGGTATAGAGGTAGGGCATATTTTTAAATTGGGTGATAGATATTCAAAGCCTCTAAAGGCACACTTTTTAGACCAACACGGTAAGTCCAAGCCCTTTATCATGGGGACTTATGGTATAGGTGTAAGCAGACTTGTAGCTGTCATAATAGAGCAATCTTATGATGAAAAAGGGTGTATTTGGACAAAAGAGAGTGCACCTTTTATGCTTGATATTATAGTATCAAATATTAAAAATGAAGATGAGCTTAAATTTGCAGATAAAATTTATAATCAATTAATCTCTATGAATAAAGAGGTTATAATAGATGATAGAAAAGAGAGATTTGGTTTTAAGATGAAAGATTTTGAACTTATTGGTTTTCCTTATGCTCTGATAGTGGGTAAATCGCTAAAAGAGGGAAAAGTAGAGTTAGTTGATAGAAAAACACTTAAAAAAAGTGTTTTGGATATAGATGAAGTTTTAGAAAAATTAAAAGAGTTGATATAAAAAAGGATTCAGGTTTTAGGATTTAGAACTAAATCACTAATCACGAATCACTAATCACGAATTACGGAAGTACAATGGTTTATTTTTTAGTATATCTTTTTTTGGAGATAGCAGTTACACTAAATATTGCAGCTAAAATTGGAGCTTTTGCTACATTTTTAGAGGTAATTGGCTCTGCAGTTGCAGGGTTTATTATCATAGCAAATATGGGTAGTAGCTTTTCAGAGAGCTTTGGTGCATTACTTCAAAGAAGGATAACACAAGAGGAGTTTTTACAACTTCATCTATTTATGTTTATAGGTGCTATTTTGCTGATAATTCCTGGATTTTTTAGTGATATAGTTGGGATTTTGTTTCAATTTCCCTATGTTGGTCTTATGATAACAAAAAGATTTTATAGATTTAAAAACAATAAAGAAAAAAGGAGCGATGATGTCATTGATGTCGAGATTATTGATCATATGGATAAGTAGTATAGCATTTTTATTTGCCACAAATGCTACAACAGAGCAAAAGGTTCAAGACTTTTTAAAAACCTCTATAAAACCAAATAAAAATATAAAAGTTTTAGGCTTTAAAGTTGCAAAAGTGGTAGATCTCAAAGATATACCAGGCTGGAAAGCATATATACTTACTATTGATCTTGAGTTGTTAAAGCAACACAACAGAGTAGTTACTATAAAAGATGTAATATACTCAAATGGTAAATACCTAAGCAGATCTTTTGTAGATATCGATACAAAAAAGAATATAAAAGATAAAATTCTTAAAAGCTTTTCTCCAGATGCTCCACTCTCATACTATGATGATAAACATCTACTCTATGGTAGTAAAAATGCAAAGTATAAAGTATTGGTATTTAGTGATCCTCAGTGTCCATTTTGTATGGATTTTGTTCCAGATTTGATGAAGTTTGTCAAAAAATATCCAAAAGATTTTGCTCTATATTACTATCATATGCCTTTATCAATTCATCCTGGCTCTAGTACTATTGTCAAAGCTGAGATAGCAGCAAAAAAGAAGGGGTATAAAGATATTGCT
>JALVXV010000242.1 GCA_027038235.1 Campylobacterales bacterium
AAAATAAAAAAGAGATAAAGCTTTATGAAAAGTGTATCTATAATCCCTATCTAAAGAGTATATACACAGAGAAAAAAGAGATAAGACTCTCAGCTAATGAGAGCAGACTTTTAGAGTATTTTATAAATCACTCCAATCAAATAGTATCGTATGATAGCATATACTCTTATATTTGGGGAGCAGATGCTCCAAGTAAGGAGGCTATAAAATTTATCATAAAAGAGTTGAGGAAAAAAATAGGCAAAGATATGATAGAAAATGTCTATGGTGTTGGATATATATTTAAGACTACAATATAGAAAAAATGTTTAAAATAGATTTAAAAAATTCAGCTATATTTTTGATAGTTTTATATATTGTGATGGTTGGTTTTTTTTATAACTTCTATCAACATCTTGTCATAAAAGATGCAAAACAGGAGGTTGTAAATGTACTAAATACTACAAAAGCTATAAGAAAATATGTAGAAAATATTCAAAAACCGGTGATTTATGATCTTGAAAAAAGAGGAGAATTATATAAAGAGTTCTTTGATCCAAGAATACTCTCGTCAACATTTATAGTAAATACTATCCATCAAATGTTAACAAATTCCAAAAAATTAAATAATCAAATACCATATAAATTTAAACTAGCGGCAACAAATCCTAGAAATCCTATAAATAAAGCTAACAATTTTGAAAAAGAAATTTTGGATAAATTTAGAAAAAAAGAGATAAAGGAGTTTTCAACAACTCTAAAAGAAAATGGTGAAAGTTATTTTTATGTCGCAGTTCCAATTGAGAGAAATCAAAAATCTTGTATGAAGTGCCATAGCACACCAGAAGTTGCCCCAAAAGAGTTGGTGCAAATGTATGGAAACAAAGCAGGTTTTGGTGAAAAAGTTGGTGATTTAAGGGCGATGATCTCACTTAAAGTCCCAATATCGCATATCGTCTCTACTCATATAAGAGATTTTTTGATCACTATTTTTATAGCATTGATCTTTTTTATAATCTTTTATATACTCTTATATACAATTTACAACAAAAATCAAAAACTTCAAGCAAAACGAGATCTTTTATTGCTCAATCAAAACAAACTTGCCTCTATGGGCGAAATGATAGGCAATATTGCTCATCAGTGGAAACAACCTCTTGCTCAGCTCTCTTTGATACTTGTAAATATGGAGTTAAGCCATGAAAGAGGTAAATTGTCTCAAGATAAATTAAAAGAGAAAATTAATGAGGCAAATAAGCAGATATCTTATATGGCAGATACTATAGATGATTTTAGAAATTTCTTCTCATCAGGAAAACCAAAAGAGAGATACAATATCAAAGATGTCATAGAGTTAACTCAAAAATTATTGAGTGTAAGACTTGATAAAAATAAAATAAAGATAAATATAGAGATATTGGAGGATTTTTATTTGGTTGGCTATCCAAATGAGATGGTACAAGCATTGGTCAATATACTTAATAATGCAAATGATATATTTTTAGAAAGAGGTATTAACAACCCTCAAATCACCATAAGAACATATACTGAAAATTTTAAAAAGATTATAGTCATAGAAGATAATGCTGGTGGTATAAAGGTAACACCTAAAGAAAAGATATTTGAACCATACTTTACAACAAAACAGGCAAAAAATGGGACAGGTATAGGTCTATATATGACAAAGATGATAGTAGAGAAGAACAATAATGGTGATATAGGTGTAAAAAATTTGGACAATGGAACTGCTTTCGTCATAATTTTTTAATATTCCCCCCCACTTACTCCCTTTTTACTCCCCTTTTTATTATAAAATAATTTTACATAAAAATTTTAAGGAGGTTATATGAAAAAGGTTACAAGTGGGTTAGTAGTTTCAG
>JALVXV010000243.1 GCA_027038235.1 Campylobacterales bacterium
TGCCTAAGTCCAAAGATAGGCTTATTTACAAGCTTTACAAGATAGTGTGAAAATGCACTATCTTTGAGTGCACTTTTTGCTGCTTTATTTAGATCTCCCTCTTCTAAATACTTTGCACACTCCTTGACATTTTGAGGAATTGCAGGGATACTATCAATATACTTTTCAATCTTAGTTTTTATCATAATAAGCATTTTATCTTTTATTTTATAAAATAGAGGTAAATTAAGCAACTTTTTTGCTATGATTTTATATAATTGCCGAAAACTTTTAAGGAAATATAATGGCAAGAAGATGTGCAGTGAGTGGAAAAGGACCTATGGTTGGTAACAATGTAAGTCATGCCCACAACAAAACAAAAAGAAGATTTTTACCAAATCTTAGAACAATTAGAGTTACTTTAGAAGATGGTACAAGAAAAAAGATCAAAGTAGCAGCTTCGACTCTTAGGACAATGAAGAAAAATTCATAATTTTAGGGTATCTTTAAAAACCCTAGATACAAAAACTAAAAGGAGGTCTTATTGAGTGTTATCTCAAAGATTAAGCACCTCCTAAATTGGAAAGAATCCCAAAAACCCTATATTGATCTAAATACTGAGTTATACTTCCAGTTAAAACCTCTTAGGCTACCTCTTATACTTACTGTTTTGCTTATCATGCTAGGAAGTTTGGGGTATATGGCAATAGATAATTTCTCACTTATGGATGCTATATATCAAACTGGTATCACCTTTACTACAGTAGGATATGGAGAGATAGCACCCATCTCAAACATGGGACGAATTTTTACTATTACACTTATTATCATAGGATTTGGAGTATTTTCATTTTCAGTAGGTATTCTTATAGAGGTCATCAACAAAGGGGATCTGCTTAGAATCTTAAAGGAGAGAAGTATGCTATACAAAGTTGCAAGACTAAAAAACCATTTTGTAGTTTTTTATCAAAACAATTACACTATAGAGTTATCAAAACAGTTTAGAGACAATCATATTCCATTTGTTGTAGTGGATAAGGAAAATGGTTTAGAAGAGATTGCTACTCAATACTCATATCCATACTTTTTACAAGAGGATCCTCAATCTAGCAATGCTATACTAAAATCTCATCTTTCAAGTGCTAAAGGTGTCATATCTCTTTCAAATAATATAGCAGAAAATATAGCTATCATCTCAACTATTAGACTTTATGAAAAAGAGATAAAAAGAAAAAAACCCTTTTTGATCATGACCTATGCTAGTAGTGCAGATGATATAGAAAAACTAAAAAAGTTAGGAGCCAATAGTGTGGTATCTCCTGCGAAGCTGTTAGCCCAAAGAGTGAGTGCTGTAAGTGTTAGACCTGATATGCAAAATATTCTTGAAGAGTTTTTATACAAAAAGGATACTCCATTAGATATTGAGGAGATAAAAGTTCCTGAACACTCTTGGATAAGACTTAAAAAGATCAAAGAAGCAAAATTTAGAAATACTCTTAATGTAAGCATTATAGGCATTAGAGATAAAAATGGCAAATTTAGTGCTATTCCAAATGGAGATACACTTATCACAAGTGGTTCAACTCTTCTTGTTGTAGGTTCTAGCAAAAATATCTCCCTTACAAAAAAGTATATTAACAAAAGACAAAAACCAACAGAGCTAAAATATGCCACAAAGGAAAACAATGTTTGAGATCATCTCATTAAAAAATGGCTTGGATAATGTAGAGGGTTTTTTTAGTAATGGCACAAATGCAGGTCTAAAAAAAGATAAGAATGATTTAGCCTTTATCAAAAGCGACTTGCTATGTGATATTTCTGCACTCTTTACCACTAACCGTTTTGCTGCTGCACCTATAAAGCATTTTAGAAG
>JALVXV010000244.1 GCA_027038235.1 Campylobacterales bacterium
GTGGTTGCTTTTTGCATCCAAATTTCAATAGCTTCCCAATTTTCATGCTTAATAAGCTCTTTTATCTTTTTCATCTCATTTTCAAAAATATCAATAGAGTTTAAAAGATTGTTTTTATTTTGCTTAAAAACATCACTCCACATCACAGGAGAGCTTTTAGCAATCCTACTCATATCCTTAAAACCACCCCCTGCAAGTGCAAGGATACTCATAGGATCCTCTTGGGACATTACTGTATTTGCTAAAGAGTAGCTAATAGCATGAGGAAGATGTGAAATAAATGCAGCATGTCTATCATGCTCTTTTGCACCCATATAAAAGATTTTCATACCTAGTCTCTTATATAACTCTTCTGTTCTATTTTTATGAAGTTTATCATTCCTCTGTGTATCACATAAAACTACTGTATTTCCCTCATAAAGACCTTTAAAAGCTGCACTTGGTCCATACTTTTCAGTACCACACATAGGATGAGATGCTACAAAATTTTTCTCTATCTCTTTTGGGGTAAGTTCTACTATTTTTTGTTTGGTACTTCCCATATCGACCACTGTTGTATTGGTATCTATATCTTTAAGTTTCGGTAATATTTTTACAATACCATTAACAGGAATACACAAAAAGATCATATCACACTTTTTTATATCTTCAAGTCTCGCTATCTTGTTTACAAGTCCAAGCTCCAAAGCATCTTCACAATGGGTGATATTGTGATCCACTCCCAAAACTTTTTTTGCAATTTTTTTATCTTGCAAATCAAGCCCCAAAGAGCCACCCATAAGCCCAAGCCCAACAATTCCAACTGTCATAAACAACCTCTTATATAATCTTTTTATCATATATTTAAAATATATTTGATATTATATCGTTTTTAATGAATAAACCCAAATAAGGCAATATATGAAAATTTTTAAAACCCTTGTCGCTATATCTATACTTTTTTCCATCTATCTAAATGCAACGACTATCAAAGATATTAGATTTGATGGACTTATTCATATATCACATCAAGTAGCTAAAGAGATGCTAGGCTTTGGTATAGGAGATGAACTTGATATAGAAAAAATCGACAAATCAATATCTAGGTTTTTTGAACAAAACTATTTTAAAGATATTTGGATTGATGAAAATGGTGGTATTTTGACATATCACTTTGTAGAGAAACCAGTTGTTGCTCAAGTAAATATAAAGGGGTATGAAAGTAAAAAGGATGAGATAAAATCCTTAATAAATATAAAAAAGGGTGATATTTTTGATCAAAAAAGTATAAATGAGAGTAAAGATTTAATAATCTCATACCTAGAAAGCAAAGGGTATTATGATAGTATAGTTGAAGTAAAAACTCAAAAGTTAAACAAAAATAGTCTAAAGCTTGACTTTATTATTGGTAAAGGTGAAGAGATAATCATAAAAAAAGTTCACTTCATTGGTAGCAAAGATATAGATTATGATGATGTCAAATCAAATATTGCAAACAAACAAAGACAATTTTTAGGATGGCTATGGGGCAGAGATGATGGAGTTCTTAAAATAGACCAACTAAAGTATGATAGTGCAAGAATAAAAGATTATTACATGAGAAATGGCTATCTTGATGCGACAGTTAGCACACCTTTTTTAAGGACATATTTTGAAGATTATAAAGCAGATCTATCATATTTGATAAATGAGGGAAGTGTTTATATCATCAAATCCATAAAGTTCTCTCTTTCTAAACCTGTCATAGATATAAAAAAACTAAAAGAGGATCTAAAACTGCATGAGGGTAGAAAGTTTAATGTAGATAAATTAAGAAAAGATATATTAAAAATAGAGCATAATGTAAAAGACTTAGGCTATGCCTATGCAAAGG
>JALVXV010000245.1 GCA_027038235.1 Campylobacterales bacterium
ATTATAATTTTCCAATTTTCCAAAATTTTTTGGATGGTTATAGTGCTCTCTTAGCTCCTCTTCTTGTTCTTTTGTAAAATGTATCATATAAACATCCCTTTTAACATATAAAATATCATAGCTGAAAGCAAAGCTGCAACCGGTACAGTCACTATCCAAGCTGCTACTATCTTTTTAATGGCATCTCTTTTTACATATTTCTCTTTTTTTACACTTTTTATAGCTTTTTTCTCTTTCTTTATCTTTTTCTCTTCATCTCTTATCTCTTTTATAAGTTCGACTATCTTTTCATAGTCTTCCAAAGTCTTATCATCTTTTTGTTGCAACTCTTTAAAAGTGCTTTTTAATTCTTCAAGATGTCTTTTCTCCTCTTCAAGATTTATCCTTTCTATTTGAGCTTTATCTTCAAGATTTTTAACTCTATCAAGCCACTCTCTTAAAAAACCTACACCAAAAACACCGCCTATAGCTATATGAGTTGAACTTACAGGAAGCCCAAGCTGACTAGCTATGATAACAGTAATTGCCGCTGCAATAGCTATAGAAAATGCTCTTATCTTATCAAGTTCAGTTATCTCGCTACCTACGGTTTTTATAAGCTTTGGTCCATAAAGAGCTAATCCTACAGAAATACCAAATCCACCCACAGCCATAACCCAAAAAGGGATACCTGCTTTAGCAGAAATAGCATTATTTATAACAGCATCACTGATAGCCGCCAAAGGTCCTACAGCATTTGCTACATCATTTGCACCGTGAGCAAAGCTTAAAAGTGCTGCTGCAAATATCAAAGGTATAGTAAAGTATTCACTTATAGCTTTTCTACTATCATCAGTTATATTGCTATTTTTTAATTTACTTAATGTGTAAAAATACACTATGATTGCTACTATGATTCCTATGATGTTTGCTATAAGAAAAGTTGGTTTTTTAGTTCTTGGTAAAATATCTACTACCCCATCAATAAAATTTACAATATCTACCCATATATGTTTAAAACCTTTCATCGTAATATATGTAGCAAATGCCCATGCCATAATAGACACAAAAAACGGTATCCATTTTTTTGCACTTTTTATCCTATCATCTTGAAATATAATAGTTTTTTTAATGCCGTATAAAAATATAGCCGCTATAGCTCCGCCGATCACAGGAGATATGATCCAAGAAGCTACAATCTTACCCATAGTCCCCCAAGCAACCACCCCAAAACCAAATGCGGCTATACCCGCCCCCATAACACCGCCTACTATGGAGTGTGTAGTAGAAACCGGGGCTTTAAAGTATGTAGCAAAATTGAGCCATAAAGCAGCAGCTAAAAGTGCAGCCATCATTGCCCAGATAAAAGAGTGGATATCAAACCCGAAAGAGTGAATGTCTATGATACCTTTTTTGATAGTTTGCACAACATCACCACCGGCTATCAATGCACCACTAGCTTCAAATATAGCAGCTATAGCAATAGCTCCTGTCATCGTTAGTGCTTTTGAGCCGACTGCCGGGCCAATGTTGTTTGCTACATCATTTGCTCCTATATTCATAGCCATATATGCACCAAATAGTGAAGCGACTATCAAAAAAGTACTATTTTCAACTCCTCCCTTATTTATATAAACATATAAAAAAACCGCAAATACAAAAAAGAGAGCAAAACCAAGTCTCACTAGACTTATTCTACTTGATTTTATAGCTTTTTTTTCTAGCTTTTTAACTGTATTTATCTCCACAATTTTTCCTTTATCTTAAACTCAACTGTAGTATTTGTAATATTTGTCTTTTCATACTACTTATATACCTTAAAATCTTTTGCTGAATGATGCTATTTGGTGTAAGTATAAATACAATTTCATC
>JALVXV010000246.1 GCA_027038235.1 Campylobacterales bacterium
TTTTACTTTTATACTTTAATTTGTTTGCTAAAACTCCAAATAGTATATCCATACTAACTGCACTTTTGCAATTTGGAACTTTTGTTATCAAACTTTTTATGATGAATTTGGTCTATATCTGGGTAAGGTGGACACTTCCAAGATTTAGATATGATCAACTCCAAACACTTTGCTGGAGGTATCTACTTCCTATATCCATGGGCAATTTGTTTGTTACCTCTTTGGTTATCGTGGGGTTTGGGCTATGAAAATCAAAAAAGTTCCAAGATATGGAGAAACTTTAAAAGAGAAGCTTTATCTTCCTGCTATATTTTCTGGCTTGAGAGTAACATTTTCTCACTTTATTAACAATTTACAAGATACTAACAATCTAAAAGTTTTATGGTATCCTGAAGAGGAACCAAAAGATATTACCGATAGATATAGAGGTGTTCATAGGCTTACCCACAGGGATGATGGCACTATAAGATGTGTGGCTTGTTTTATGTGTGCTACTGCTTGTCCATCTGAGTGCATATTTATCGAGGCAAAGCAAAGAGATGATGGCATAGATGAAAAGGAGCCAAAGATATTCAATATAGATTTGCTTGAGTGTGTGTTTTGTGGCGAGTGTGTAGAGGCTTGTCCATGTGATGCAATTAGAATGGATACAGGGATATTTAGCTTCGTTGGTAAAAAAAGAGAGGATTTTATCCTCACAAGAGATAAGCTCTTAGCAAACAAAGAGTTTAAGAAGAGGAGATAACTATGGAGATTATATTTTATATCCTCTCATTTTTTGCACTATTTAGTGCTACTATTATGATATATGCAAAAGAGCCAATGACAAGTGCACTTAGCTTTGTAGTTACACTTCTTAGTCTTGCTGGGCTTTTTGCACTATTTAGTGCTACATTTTTATTTTTGGTACAAATTATTGTCTATGCAGGAGCGATTATCACCTTGATACTTTTGATTATAATGTTTTTAAATATTCAAGAGGAAAACCTACCTAAAGAGCCTAAAAAATTAAGAAATATCATCATATCTTTTATAGTTGTTATCCCTATTGATATAGCCATACTAAAAGCTCTTCACACTCTACCCCAAAAAGATAGCCCACTTTTAGATAGTGGATTTGGTAGTGTAAAAGCTCTTGGAATGGTGCTTTATAGAGATTGGCTTTTGCCATTTGAGCTTATCTCTATCCTTTTGATAGTCTCTTTGATTGGAGCTATTGTATTTGCTAAGAGGAATATATAATGAGCTTTTTTGGTGTAATGGTTGTAGGAGTACTGCTTTTTAGTATAGGCATTGTAGGAGTAATATCGAGAAAAAACATATTTGTTATCTATATGTCGTTGGAGTTGATGTTAAATGCTATAGGTTTGATGTTTATATCTGCCTCAAGATATTTTAACAACTTAGATGGGCAGGTAGTATCACTTATGATCATAGCTATTAGTGCAGCAGAGGCAGCTTTATTTTTATCTTTGGTTGTACTTCTTTACAAGAGAAAAGGTTCACTTGATGCAGATATATTTAGCAAACTCTCACAGCACAAGGATAGAGCATGAGTATTTATCTTTTATGGATAGTGTTATCACCACTTATAGGCTCTACTATTTTAGGACTACTTTATCTATATAGCATAAAAGTAAAAAGGGTAGCAAACTTAGCTTTTAGCATTATTGCACTTTTGATGCCCTTAGTTAGCTTTATTTTTACTCTCTTACTCTTTTTAGAGTTAAATAGTGGTTCAAAAGATATAAGATATACCGCATTTAAGTGGCTAAAAGTTGGCAACTTTGATCTAAATATCACCTTTTTAGCAGATCATCTCTCTATATTTATGGCTCTATTT
>JALVXV010000247.1 GCA_027038235.1 Campylobacterales bacterium
TGGCTTGAAAACTTTGATAAAAAAAGAGATAGGGGTGAGATAAGAAGTTGTCTAGGAAGAATGCTTTTTAGCGGAGAGGAGCAGCAAAAAAGTATCGAAGATATAAGTGGTGGTGAAAAGCATAGGACGATGATAAGTAAAATTATGCTTGAAGAGGGTAATTTTTTGATATTTGATGAACCGACTAATCATCTAGATCTTGAAGCTATCATAGCTTTGGGAGAAGCTTTTAGAAGATTTGAAGGTAGTGTGATATGTGTATCTCATGATCGAGAGCTAATAGATGCTTATGCTAATAGAATAATTGAACTAAAATCAAACAATGAAGTGATAGACTTTCATGGTAGTTATGAAGAGTATATAGGATCAAATAATGCTCCATCTTAAATCTATTGCTGGACTTGATGAGTTAAGCAGTAGTTTAATTAAAGAGATAAATGAGATAGGAAAGATAAAAATCTATCCAGAAAATTCACCAGCTATGGATAGCGATGATACCTTAAAACACTTTTACATCGTACTAGAGGGGTGTATAAAGGTTTTTCAATACAACCCTGATAAAAATAGGGAGCAAACACTATACCTTCTAAGAAGAAAAGATTTTTTTGATGTGCTAACCTTACTAGATCACAAGCCTCATGAAGTTTACACTACTGCTCTTCAAACTTCACAAGTTTTAGAGCTACCTATAGAGCGAGTTAGGACTTGGCTACATACAAATCCAGCATTTAATAAAGCATTTTTTCCATATCTCTCTAGGCAGTTTAGAGAGATTGAGAGTTTAGCTACAGATCTATCCTTGTATGATACATCTACTAGACTTATAAAGCTACTTTTAAAAAATTTAAACAATTCAGCAAAAAATTTACCACTTTTAAATAAGCTATCTCATGAAGATATAGCCTCTCTGATAGGTACCGCAAGACAAGTAGTAAGTAGACAGCTACAAGAGCTAAAAAAAGAGGGTATTATAGATATAGAAAGAAAAAGAATACATTTAAAAAATTTAGATAAACTTATAGATAAGGTGCAACTTTAGCTGCATAATATTTATAGCTTAAAAAATATTTTAGAGATGCCCTTTATATTAGAGCTAAATTTTACAAATATAAGTTAAGGGTATCTCACCTACACTATATCCTTTAACTCATCATTAATATAAAAGTAGAGCCTTTTTCAGTTGAGCTAACTTCTATCTTCAAATGTAGAGATTTTGCAAGTCTGTTCACTATATCTAAGCCTATGCCGCTACTATTTCTTTCACTAAAAGATCTTCCAAATATCTTATCTGGATGTTTGATGCCTACTCCGCTATCTTCTATATAGAGTTTTTTATCTTTTGCATATATTTTTACATATCCATCTTTTTTATTGTATTTACAAGCATTGGATATGAGATTTTGAAGGATTTGCTTTATAGCTTTTGGATTGGTTTTGAAAAATAGCGGTTCTTTATCTACAACAAAGTTTATATTTGGATATAACTGTTTTTGTATAGCAATATTTTCTCTTGCAATCTTCATAACATCAACATTTTGAAGCTGAAAAGTCTCCTCTTCTAAAAGGATAGTAAGATTTTCATACAGTTCTGATATGGCAGCGGTACTTTTTTTTATCCTTTTTATAGCACTATTTTCTTTGAGTCTCTCATCTTTATTGAGTATTTGCATATTTAGTTTTATTGAAGCGATTGGAGTGTTTAAGTCATGGATCAAATCTTTGGCAAACTTATCAAGTTTATTTATACTCTCTTCAAGAGGCTTTAAGGCACTTTTTGCAAGTTTATAACTTATAATTCCAAAAAGCAATAGTAAAATGAGTTGAGTTATAGCGATTTGAA
>JALVXV010000248.1 GCA_027038235.1 Campylobacterales bacterium
AAATAGAGTGTGCCAAAAGAGAGGATATAGAAACTTTACAACTTAAAAGACTTCAAGAAACACTAAAAAGAGTCTATGCTTTAACCCCATTTTATAAAAAAAAATTTGATGAGCTTAAAATCCTGCCCAAAGATATAAAATCTCTAAGCGATATTCAAAAACTTCCCTTTACAAAGAAGCAAGATCTAAGAGATCACTATCCATTTGGACTTTTTACAGTTCCTTTGAGTGAAGTTGTTCGTATCCATAGCTCAAGCGGAACAACAGGTAAGCCAACAGTAGTAGGATATACTGAGGCAGATATGGATGTATGGGATGAAGTTATGGCAAGAGTCTATACTATGGCTGGAGTAAATGCTGATGATATTGTGCATAATGGCTATGGATATGGACTTTTTACAGGTGGTCTTGGATTTCATGAGGCTGCCCAAAAGATAGGAGCTACTGTAGTACCAGCAAGTGGAGGTTTTACAGATAGACAACTTATGCTTATGAGAGATTTTGGAGCTACTGTTTTAGCTGCTACCCCATCATTTGCTTTGCATTTAGCTGAGGTTGCCAAAAAAAGTGGTCCAAATTATAAGGATGAATACAAGCTAAAATGTGGTATATTTGGAGCAGAGCCAGTTAGTGATGGATTAAAAAAAGAGGTAAGTGAGGCTTGGGGGATAGACTATCATGAGACCTATGGATTAAGTGAGATAATAGGTCCTGGAGTTTCCTCAAGTTGCAAACACTCAAAACTTTTACATATCAACGAAGATCACTTTTACCCTGAGATAATAGATCCAAAAACAGGCGAAGTTTTAGGCGAGGGAGAAAGAGGTGAACTTGTCATAACAACTCTTACTAAACAGGCACTTCCTATCATAAGATATAGAACAGGAGATATAACTTCACTAACTTATGAGCCTTGTAAGTGTGGTAGGACTTTAGTAAGGATGGAAAGCATTGTAGGAAGAGCTGATGATATGCTTATAGTAAATGGTGTTAATGTCTATCCTTCGCAAGTTGAACATGTCATAGCAAATACAAAGGGTGTAACACTCAATTATCAAATTGTAGCAGATAAAAAGGGGTTTTTAGATAAGCTTGAAATTCTTGTTGAGATAAGTGATGAAGTGATGAGTGATAATATAAAAGAGATTGAAAATATCAAAAAAGAGTTGCAACACTCACTCTTAAATAATCTCTACATCAATGCCAATGTCAAACTAGTTGAGCCTAGAACCATAGAGCGAAGTATGGGAAAAGCTGTAAGAGTCGTCGATAAAAGGAGTGAAAAATGAACCAAATAAAACAGATCTCAGTTTTTGTCGAAGATAAAATGGGAGAACTTACCGATATAACAACTATACTCTCAGATAACGGAATTTCACTAAAGTCTATAAATTTAGTGGACTCTAGCGACTTTGGGCTTTTAAGAGTCATAGTAGATGATACTAAAAAGGCAGCCTTTGTTTTAGAAAAAGAGGGGTTTAGTTTAACCATTACCAATGTAATAGCTGTAAAGATAGAAAATAGAGTAGGAAGTTTTAACAAAGTTGTAACTGCTTTGAGTAAAAATGATGTAAATATAGAGTATATCTATACAGTTGATAGTGACAAAGAGGGCATATTTATCTTTAAAGTAAGTCCAAAGGATTTTGAAAAAGCTGAGAAAATTTTAAAAGAGAACGCTATAGAAACTTTAAAGACTTTGTAAGAGCTTAGAGCTTAGAGCTTTTTGACAAAGATAGGATAGTTGCTTATGCTACTGCGACATACTTTGTCATCACAGAGAAAAGGAGTAGTAGTTGTTAAATGCATTTATAGAGGGTTTTATCTTAGGTCTTGGT
>JALVXV010000249.1 GCA_027038235.1 Campylobacterales bacterium
CTTTTTGTCATAATTGGTTGTGGATATAGACCCTCTTCATACTATACAAAAAAGATTTTAGGAGATAAGATATATGTAGAGGTGCATATAGATGTAAGAGATCCTGAAAACTCTGTGCTTATAAAAGATGCTATAAATGAAGCTGTTGTATCAAAATTGAACTCTAAGATTGTAGATAGAAAGGATTTGGCAAATACACTACTTTATGTAAAATTTAAGAGTAAAAGTTTTACCCCTATAGCATATAACAAGGATGGATATGTTGTATCATACAAGGCTAAAGTATTGCTAAATATAAAATATATTGATAAAATGGGCAAGAGAGATACTCTTGATGTAAGTGGTACTTATGACTTTCCTATAAAGGCAAATAGTGTCATCTCTGATAATAAACGATTTGAGGCGATTAAATTTGCATCTTATAAGGCAATCTCAGAGTTTATTTCAAAAATATCTCTTAAAGGCACCAAGTAATAAAACCATTTAAAAGGAAGTAAAATGTCAACAAAATTAAATGATATTGTTAAAGAGAGTATTCAAAAGATACAAGAACAAAAGATTGCTTTTACTCCTTCAAATTATTATGAAATATTTTGCAAAGTAGCTAAAGATAGAGGTTTGATTTTAGAAGAGTGTATGCAGCTTGAAAAGTATATAAAAAGACTTGATAAGGCTTTAAAGCAGGAGGTAAAAGATTTTAAAGTAAAAAATGTAGATGAACTTTTTGTCTTTTTATCATCAAGATTGCAAAGAAGTTTAAAATCTGACAATAACGAAGTTTTGGATGCTTTATATCTTTTGACCAAAAGAGTTTTGCAAGTTATTTCTATACTTCATAATAAAAAAGCTAAAGAGTTAGCAGACTACTCTATAGAGAAACTAAAAGTAAAAAATGATATAAAAGAGATAAATCTATTAAAGGATAAATGGTTTGATTTTCTTACAAGCTATGATGATTCATTTTTAAATAAAATTGATGGATTTTGTGCTGCAGATAAGAGTGATTTGGAAAAATTTGTCAATGGTATTATAAAGTGTCTAAGTAGCAATAATGATAAAGAGATATATAAAAAACTTGCTCCATTAGTAGTGGCTACACTAGCTCCCTCTATTGCATCAAATGTGGATGATGAATTGGCCAAGATAAGCTATGAGCTTAAAAACTCACCTGAAATATTAGCTACTGATTCTATCCAAGATGATATTAAAAAGATGATAAAAAAGAGAATAGAGCTTGATAAGTCAGAGCTTAAGAAGAAATTTAGTGAAGTTGATAAAATTCTTGTAGAGATAGAAAAGAGACTCTTTTCACTTATAGATTCAAGCAGTACCACCAATAAAAATGTTATAAAAGTTAGAGAGGAGTTAAGAGATATAGATTTTAAGGCTGATACTTTTGAAGTTGTTCAAGCAAAACTTATCAAAATAGCTGATTCTCTTGAGTTTGAAACAAGAACATTAAATGAAAAGATGATTCAAAATCAGCAAATGATAAAAAAATTGAAACTTAGAAATGAAAAACTCGAACATGCTTTACAGATAGCAAAAATGCAGAGCAAAGAGGACTTTTTGACAAAATTAGCCTCAAGAAGAGCGATCGATGAGGAGCTTAAAAAAGCAGAAGAGGCATACAAAAGATATAAGATAGATTACTCTGTGTGCTTTATAGATATAGATCATTTCAAAGTGATAAATGATACCTATGGTCATGATGCAGGAGATATTATACTATCAGCAATAGGTAAAATTTTGAAAAAATTTACTAGAGAGGTTGACTTTGCAGGAAGGTATGGGGGAGAGGAGTTTTTAGTCATCTTGCCTAGTACAG
>JALVXV010000250.1 GCA_027038235.1 Campylobacterales bacterium
CCCTTTGTATATCTCAATATTAGTAAAACTGTTACCATAATTTTTATCAATTTTTTGAACAATTTGCATAGCTAAATCATATTTTTTCATACTATAGAGTGCAAAGAATTTATAATATAGGGATTTGTAAATAAAATCCTTTATCTTAAAAGTTGTTGCAAGAGTACCCATATCATCAGCTATTAGATTTAGCTCTTTGAAAGAGTGTGTTTTTAATAGGGACTTTGCTGCTATATCTAACCAGTTAAGCCTATCTTTTGTCTCTAGATTTTTATTTTTTAGCATCTCTTTACTTAGATCTATAGCCTTTTGATAGTTGTAAGTTTGGATATAACAGGTTGCTAGCTCTTTTTTATTGGATACGATAGTTAAATTGTACTCATCTATATACTTAATAGCCTCGATACAATCTACCCTTTTTAGCGATGAGATAGTCAAGGAGAGTGCTGCCTCTTTTTTTAATTTTTCAACCGCCTTTTTATCTTTCAAATTTATTTCCAACCTATTTAAAACAAGTAGGGCTTCCTTATATCTCTTCTCTTTTATAAGAGCTTTTGCTTTTAGCATATTAGCCTTTTTATATATTTCTCCACTTTTATATTTTGATATAAGTTTGTCATAATATTTTATAAGTTTTGTAGTACTATTTTCATCTATATTAAAAAACATGCCATCAAGACTCTTTTTAACCTCATCTACATAGTTGCCATATTTGTATAAAGAGAGATATTTTTTGTAGTAAAATGATGCCTTTTTGTAATTTTTTATTTTAGCATAAATATCACCAATACTTTTTAAAACCAACTCCTTAAAATCGGGCTCCCTCTTAAGTTTAGGTAGAAGTTTTTCAAGAATTTTTATAGCCATATCATTGATACCATTTGCACTTAAATTTATGGCTAAGTCATAGGCTTTTTGGTGATCATTTAGTAAAAAATCACTGTTTGCACTAATAATTTTTTCAAGATAAATTTTAGCTTTTTTATACCTTTTTGTCATCATATAAATATCAGCTAATTTTTTTGCAGCTATTGAGGCTACATTTATATCTTTTGTAGAGTATAAAACATCTTTATACAATTTTATTGCTTTTTGCTTTTGATTTTTTGCATATAGACTATCAGCAAAGGTTATGATACCTAGCTGTGTATATTTGCTCTTTGGATGTTCAGTTATTAGGATATCAAAAAAGTATTTAGCATCACTATTTTGTCCAAGATTTTGATATGATGAGGCGATATAGTATAGAACTTCGGGAATATTTTGATTGGAAGAGAACTTTTTGATCCATTTTTTGCCAAGCTTGATGATCAAATCATAGCTTACTTCCTCTCCATCTAAACTCTCTTTTTTTGATATAAGCATCTTGTAAATAGCTCTAATATAATAGAGCATAAAATCATTTACAAATATAGAACTAGGATAGTTTTTCAATGCTTTTTTGCTCTCAAGGATTACAAATTTATATCTTTTTTTATCATAATCACTTTTAATAGATAGATAGCTATTAATATCTTTACTACTATTTAGATAACTTATTGGTGTTCCACTAAGATCAAGTGCTCCTATGCTTGGTGTTAACTCTTTTAAAAACTCTACAGGGAAGTCTATACCATCTATTTTGCTACTGCTTTTTAAAAAGAGCCTATCTTTATAAAAGAGAAATATCCAATGCTTTGCATATTTGATACTTCTGTTTGTGATACTCCTTTTTTTATAAAGTGGAGTATTGATATTGAAAACTTTTACACTCTGCTTTGGTTTTATCACTAGTAGAGTAAAGTTGCCCTGCTTTTTTATGTAAAATTCAAGAGATTTTGCTCTTTTTGGTTCGATATCTATATCTATCTTGCCCTCTATTTTGCATATATACTCATCTTGATTTATACTAATGCTTCTTTTGTTGCAAGTAAAGGGCTTTGTGTGGGTTATATGTAGTACATAGATAAAATATTTATTCTCTTTTGTACTATTTAGCTTTATAGTCAAAGCACCACTTTGACTAACAAAAAACAAAAGAAAAATAGATAGAAATATATGTTTCATAAGGATATTATATCATAACTTTGCCTATGGCAAAAATCCATAGACAAAGTAGTTTATGCATTAAAATCCACTTGCTACAATATATGAATTGATCATCTCTAAAAATGGCTCTATGGTAAATATGGCCAAAATAGTAACTGCAGCAGAAAACCCAACTATAGTTTTTAGAGCTGTAGAGGCATTTTTCATATAGGCTATATTTGCTTTTTTATCTGGCTCTTTTAAAAACATAAATACTACCAATTTCAAGTAATAGTATGCAGCTATAGCACTGTTGATGACCATCAATATAGCTAAAAATGTGTTGCCGCTATTTATAATAGCTCCTAAAAGATATAGTTTTCCCCAAAATAGTGCAAATGGAGGCACACCAGCAAGTGAGAGCATAAAGATAGCCATTATAGTAGCAGCTATAGGTTTTATAGTAACCATTCCTGCAAATTTTTGATATGGATGGTCATATTTAGCACTAAATTCGCTTCTTTTATATCTGCTTATCCAAAGCATTGCAAATGCTCCAAGATTTGTAAAGGTAAACATTATCCAGTATAAAAATAAAGCATTATGAGCCTCAGTAGTATCTACTAAAACTGCTGTCATGACAAAACCCGCATGGCTAATAGAGCTATAAGCTAACATTCTTTTTACACTATCTTGGACAAGTGCCATGATATTGGCAAATGTCATCGTAACTATGATAATGACATATAGCACATTGTGAACCCACACATTTCCAGCAGATATAAATATATCAAAAAATCTCAAAGCTACTATAAGTCCAGCTATTTTTGGAACTATTGAGATATATCCAGCAGTTGCAGCACTAGCTCCCTCATAGACATCAGGCACCCAAGTGTGAAATGGGATAAAAGAGAGTTTAAACCCAAGAGCTGCAAACATAAATGCTACCGCTCCAAGAAGTCCTAATTGAGTAGCAAAATCGCCACTTGCAACTACTTTTGCTATATTGTGTAGCTCTATGCTTCCGGTCGTAGCATATAAAAGCATTGCTGAAAATACAAAAAATCCAGCAGCTAAGGCTCCCATAGTAAAATATTTAATGGCTGCTTCAAATGATTTTTCTAAATTGTGAAGAGCAATGATGGTATAAAGTGATAAACTTGCTGTTTCCAATCCGATAAATATTAGCATCAAATTGTCAGTTGCTACCATAAATTGAAATCCAGCAGTCATAAATAAAAATAGAGCAAAAAATTCAGGGTGTGAATACTCATGGAACCTTCTTGAAGTAAGTGCAAGTGGGATAAAAAGCATAGAGGCAACAAGTATAATAATCTGTCCTAAAGTTGCTATACCATCTGAGAGTATCATTCCAAGCATTCCTCGACTTGGACCACTATATCCCAATACCACACCAAGGTCAATAACAAGTATCAAAATACTAAGTATTACATAAAGACTTTTTGATAGATTTTTATTTATCAAATCTATACAGAGTATGCCAAGCCCTCCTACAATTACTATAATCATAGGCATAAGAGTGCTAAGATGAAGTGTATCTAGGCTTATAGAAATTGTTTGTAACATTATTTTGCCTCCTTAGCTTTTTTTGCCACTTGAAGTCTCTCCTTGGCTTCAGGGGTTTTGGCTTTTAATTGCATAAGATGGAGCATCTTATTAACACTTGTATCAATAGGGGTTAAAATAGGCTTTGGATAGACACCAAGCCAAATAACAACCACTACCAAAGGAACAAGTGCAAGTAACTCTTTTGAGTTTAAATCTTTTAATTTTTCATTCTCTTTACTTTTAGATTTGCCAAAAAATGACTCTCTAAAAAGATTTAGCATATAAACTGCACCCAAAATGATACCAGTGCCTCCAAGTGCGGTCATAATAGGTGAAACCCTATAAAAACCAACTAGTGATAAAAACTCTCCTACAAATCCCATAGTTAGCGGAAGTCCTACTGATGCCATCATCATGATACCAAATATAGTAGCATATTTTGGCATTTGTGATGCAAGTCCTCCAAATTCACTCATAAGTTTTGTATGTCTTCTATCATATATCACACCAACTAGCATAAATAAAGCACCACTAACAACTCCATGGCTTAACATAAAAAATATAGATCCTGTAATACCCTCAGCATTAAGTGCAAAGGTTCCTAAGACTATGACACCCATATGAGAGATAGAGCTATAGGCTATGACTTGTTTCATATCTTTTTGGGCAAAGGCTACCATTGCGGTATAGATGATCATAACAAGAGCTAAGATAGCTATAAATGGGGTAAAATAGACAGAGGCATCAGGAAAGAGAGGCAAAGAGAATCTTACAAAACCATAAGTTCCCATCTTTAGCAAAACCGCTGCTAATATTACAGAGCCAATTGTAGGTGCTTGACCATGGGCATATGGAAGCCAGGTGTGAAATGGAAACATTGGAACTTTGATAGCAAATCCAATAAAAAATGCTACAAAGAGTAGGATTTGCAAGTGAACAGGGATAACTAAAAGTTGCCAATCAGTTATAGAAAATGTCCAAACACCTGTAACTGAGTGAAAGTAGTTTGCAAGATACAATATACCAATAAGCATAATAAGTGAACCTGCAAATGTATATAGGAAAAATTTAACTGCAGCATAAACTCTTAGCTTACCTCCCCAAGCTCCTATGATATATAGCATAGGTACAAGTGAAAGCTCCCAAAATAGATAAAAAACAATCACATCCAATGCACTAAATACCCCTACCATTGTCATCTCTAAGACAAGTATAGTTACAACAAGATTTTTTATATCTTTTTGAATATTTAAAGCTATCAAAGAGATCATAGTCATAAATGTACTTAATATTATAAGAAATAAAGATATACCATCTACACCTATATGATAGTTTATCCCATAGGAGCTAATTAGTGGATGGTACTCTACAAATTGAAAATTGTTGCCATTTGGGTTGTAATTAAACCATAAAGCAAGAGAGAGTAAAAATTCGACAGTTGCTATGGAGATACCGTAAGCTTTTATGCTATCTTTGCTTACAATAAAGCCTAAAACCCCTGCAAATAGAGGAAAAAATATAATTAATGATAATAAGTGATCCATCAACCGCTCCTTTACTTAGCCGGATAAAATATAACTGCTAAAAGTAGCAACACCAATAGACCAAAGACCATAAGTCTTAGCATATTTGATAGGTTGCCACTTTGCATAACTCTTGCTTTATCACCACCCTTATAAAGCACTTTAGCGATAGCATCAACACTCATATCAACTACCGCGACATCAACTTTTTGCCATAAAAATTCAGATATTATCATATATGGTTTTACTATACATCTATTGTAAAAATCTGGTATATAGTATTGATTGATCAATAATTTGTAGATAGGATACTCCTCTACATCTTTGCTAAAGCCACCTGTGCTATACTTATAAACTGCATATAAAATACCACTTATAGCAATACCTAAAGTGATTACTACCAATATATAACTCATAAAGTGGGGCTCAATTTCTGGCTCAAACTTTGGTAAAAACTCTGTAACAAAGTGGAAAAACTTGTGTTCGCTAAAGCCACCAAATGTTGCAAAGAGTGCTAAAGGAGCCATAGCCCAAAGCATAAATGCTTTTGCTTCATGAGGATGAAAACCATAATTTTTATACTTCTCTTTGCCAAAAAAGACAAGCATTACAAGCCTAAAGCTATAAAATGCTGTCATTCCTGCTCCTATCCATAGCATCGCCCAAAGTATATAGGCATGTTCGCTAAAAGCAACTTCTAAAATTTTATCTTTACTAAAAAATCCTGCAAATGGATAGATACCAGCAAGTGCTAATGAAGCTATAGTCATAATGATCATTGTCCACTTCATTTTATCACCAAGTCCACCCATCTTTTGGATATTTAGCTCATCATCCATCGCATGCATGACATTTCCCGCTCCTAAAAAGAGCACTGATTTGAAAAATGCATGAGTCATGAGGTGAAAAAGTGCTACCCAATAAGCCCCCAAGCCTCCTGCTACAAACATGTAGCCCAACTGTGAGAGGGTAGAGTAGGCAATGATCTTTTTTAAGTCATTATGAACCAAAGCCATAGAGGCAGCAAAAACTGCTACAAATGCCCCAAGAGTTGCTATAAAAAAGCTAACCTCTGGAATTAGTGAAAATACTTGATTGGCTCTTATGACTAAAAATACACCTGCAGTTACCATAGTAGCTGCATGGATAAGAGCTGAGACTGGAGTAGGACCCTCCATGGCATCTGCTAACCATGTGTGAAATGGAAATTGGGCTGATTTACCCATAGCACCAATAAATAGAAATATCCCAATAAGTGTAACAGTTGTGAAGCTTAAAGAGTTAACTTTTGCAAAAACTTCATCATATTGTAAACTTCCTGTATTCCAATATATCAAAAAGATACCAATAAGCATACCAAGATCAGCAACTCTATTCATGATAAAAGCCTCATTAGCTGCCCAAGAGGCACTATCTTTATGATACCAAAACCCAATAAGTAGCCATGAGCAAAGTCCGACACCTTCCCAGCCTATAAAAAGTCCCAAAAAGTTATCACTCATTACAAGAATAAGCATAGAGAAGACAAATAGTGATAGATAGACAAAAAATCTATTAAATGATTTATCATGATCCATATATCCAATAGAGTAGATATGTATCATAGCTGAAACAAATGTAACTGTTACCATCATAATAGCTGAAACTTGGTCAACTACAAAACCAAAAGGTACATTAAGTCCACCTGCACTTATCCAATCCATAAGTTTTATATGATATGTATGCTCTGCATCAACACTTGATAAAAGATAAATAGCACTAAAAGCTGATACCAAAAGCATAATGGATGCAAAGATACCTGTAATAAGCTTTTTCTCTTTCTCTCCAAATAGTGCTGCAAAGAGTGATCCTATCAAGGGAGCAAATAGTGTGATATAGATATATTTTTCCATCTCTACCCCCTCATGCTTTGCATACTATCAAGATCAATGGTTGATTTTCTTTTGTACCAAAGAACCAATAGTCCAAGTCCTACGGCAACCTCACTTGCTGCAACCGCAATGATAAAAAATGCAAACATTTGACCTGTCATATCATGAAATTCTCTTGAAATAGCGACAAAACCGATATTGACTGCATTTAAAAGAATCTCTGTAGAGAAAAAAAGCATCAAAAGATTTTTCCTTCTTATTATTCCTATAAGTCCTATACTAAATAGTATGGAGCTAATCACTAAATAGTGTGTTAAGGTTATCATTTTGCCACCCCCTCTTCAAATTCACTCTTGGCTTCAAAGTCGCTCTTTATACTTAAACTTATATCCATCTTTTTGCTAACTAGCACAATTCCAGCTACCATTGCAACCAAAAGCATAACCGCAGTCAATTCAAACGGCACTAAATATTTTGTAAAGAGTATATATCCTACCATCTTTGAGTTGCTAACTCCATCAATTAAAGGTGTAGATATGATGATATTTTTAGATATTATAGGAGATGATACTATCACTACTAAAAGTATTGCAATAGCAGTAGCGAAAGAGTATATCATCCTCTTTGCTTTGATACTCTCTTTTACATCTTTTGTTGTATCTATAAATATCATACCAAATGCATATACTGCCATAACTGCACCACTATAAACTATGATCTGCACTACTCCTAAAAAATCAGCATCCAATAAAAAGAAGAAGCCTGATATAAATATCATACCTCCTGCAAGTGCTGTCATAGAGTAGAGGGCATTTTTGCTAAATACCACTATACTAAACATTGCTATCGTTAAAAACGAAAAAAGATAAAATGCTATCAATTCATACATATCATATCCTTAATAAGCCAAAGGTGTTTTTTTGATAAATTTATCAGCATCTTTGCTAGGTGCACCAAATCCTGGAAACTCTCTTTGTTTTCCAGCTTTAAATATCTCCAATGGGGTCAATAGATCCTCCTTTTGTGCGAACTCTGCTCTTTGTTCACTTGCTATCTCATAATCTTGTCCATGAACAATGGCTAATTCAGGACAAACTTCAGCACAATATCCACAATATATACATCTACCGAAATTTATAGTATAATCAAGCACCTCTTTTCTGCTATTTTTATCAACTTTTGTATCAATTCTTATACATTTTGCAATACAAATCTTTTCACAAAGTCCACACCCAATACATCTGTTTTCTCCGCTTTCAAGAAGTCTTTGAAGT
>JALVXV010000251.1 GCA_027038235.1 Campylobacterales bacterium
CTATTTTATTGGCATTTAGTATAAAAAAAAGAGCAGTTGAGTCCACCCCACCGGAAAATGCAAGTAGATTTTTGCCCTCTTTTAACTCTTTTAAAGAGTTTTTAGATAACTTAGGTAGAAGTTTTAACTGTTGCAACTAATTTATCTCCTACTATATCTGCAATGTGTGCTATATAGATTTTATCTATTTGAACCTCTACTTCACTCTCATTTATAAGAATCTCTCCATCAATTTCAGGAGCCCATCTCATATCTCTTGCTCCATAAAAAAACTCTCCTTCACTACTTTCACCGTTTATGATAACCTTTATATCTTTATCAAGAGATTTTTTAAGACTTTTTATAGTTTTTTCTTCTACTATTTTATCCAACTCTTCAAGCCTCTTATCAATAATCTTTTGAGGAACTTTATCACTCATTGTATAGGCTTTGGTATCCTCTTCGTCTGAATAGCTAAAGAGTGTAACTCTATCAAAATCAAACTCTTGTAAAAAAGTTTTTAACTCCAAAAAGTCCTCCTCACTCTCTTTTGGGTGTCCAACTATGATAGAAGTTCTTAAAAAACTGTTTTTTGCCTCTCTCATTTTATAAAGTTGCTCTTTTATCCTTTTTGCATTTGCCCCTCTTTTCATAATTTTTAGCATTTTATCGCTGATATGCTGAATTGGCATCTCAAAATAGTTGTGAAAAATTTTAGAAGAGATAATTTTTTTTATCAAAGTATCACTTGTTGTTGTAGGATAGAGATAAAGTATCCTTGCACTTTTAACTCCATTTATCTTTTCTATCTCATCAATCAATTTTACAAGCCCATCATTTTCACCAAAATCTCTTAGGTAAGAGCTACTATCTTGTGAGATAAAACTAAAGTCAAAATACCCCTGCAAGGTAAGCTTTTTTACTTCATTTACTATATCTTTTAAAGCTCTTGATTTTAATCTACCCTTAAAACTAGGGATTGCACAAAAGCTACAAGTTTGGTTGCACCCTTCGCTGAGTTTTATATATGCATGAGCTTTTGAGCCGGTTATAATCCTCTCTTCAGTAGTTATAAGATAGGTTTCGCTAGAAAATTTCGACTGTTTTTCTTTAATTATTTCATCTATTTTGTCATAGTCTCCAACACCTGTAAAGAGATCTACTTCAGGTAGCTCTTTTTGAAGCTCCTTTTTATATCTTTGAGTAAGACATCCGCTTACAACCAAGAGAGACTCTTTTTTCCTTTGAGAATGAAGTTCAAAAATAGTATCTAAGCTCTCCTCTTTTGCCGCATCTATAAAACCACAGGTATTTACTATAAGAACATCTGCGATTGAGGGGTCATTTGTAATCTTATACTCTTTGAGTTTTCCTAGCATTACCTCACTATCAACTAAGTTTTTAGTACAACCAAGACTTACTAGGTGTAGTTTTTTTCTATTCATTGAAATCCTTCTTAATATAGGTGTAAAGTTGGGGAGGGGTAAAGGTGTAAAGAAATAAGAAAACCTACAATTCTCTTTACTCCTTTACTCCTATCCTCCTTTACACCTGAGCCAAAGGCTCTAATCAATTTTTGGTGCTTTTATAGCTTCGCACAAAAAGGCATATTCGCCTCCAAGTCTTGCAATGGGGTTAAAAACAGTTCTTAAGTTTTTATCGATTATCCCATCTTTTGCATACTCTTTTTTTATCTGCAATATCAGAGGTATAGTTTTACTCCCTTTTAGCTCTACTTCACTATATAAGTGGCAAAAAAATGCAATGGGTATATCTTTTATAATAGGGGGAAAATTTTCATCAATTACTTCTGTTT
>JALVXV010000252.1 GCA_027038235.1 Campylobacterales bacterium
AATCACTAATCACTAATCACTAATCACTAATCACAAGCTTCCCCGCTTCCTCTCTTGCTATTTTATCACACTCCTCATTCTCTTTGTGTCCATTGTGTCCTCTAACCCAAGTTGCATTTATCTTATGAGGCATTGCAGCTTTTATATATCTTTTCCAAAGGTTTGGATTTTTAACCCCTTTAAACTCCTTTTTTTTCCAATTTTCAAGCCACTCATTTATACCTTTGATCACATAATTTGAATCACTTACTATCTCTATATCGCAAGGCTCTTTTAGTGCTTCAAGTGCCTTTATAACGCCTAAAAGCTCCATTTGATTATTAGTAGCATTATCCTCTGCCCCTTTGATAATCTTTTTATTGTCTTTATATTTCAATATCGCACAATACCCTCCGCGACCGGGATTGCCAAGACTTGAGCCATCACAATAGATATATACCTTTTTCAACTTTTTCCCTTAAGTAATAGAGCATAAAATACTATTATAACATCTTTATTCTTTATCCCAAATTTTGGGTCTATCTTATCTGCTTTGTAAAGTAAATTTTAAATATATTCTCTTTTGAGGCTTTTAGATATAAGATGATGCCTCTTTTCTCCTTGAATATTGAAAACTCTTTACAACTCTTTAGAAGGAGTAAAATTTTGGAACTATCTAGCATAGAACTTTTTAGGTATATGCTTAGTTTTTTATATGATTCTACTCTAAAAAGTCGATTTTTTGCTAAAATATACTCTACATAGGGATTGCTATATCCATATAGTGAATTTGTTGTTTTAAATAGAACTCTTTTTTTTGCATTGTCTATCTTTATATCTGTTGCATACATCAAATCTTGATAAAATAATCTTTTTAACTCTTGCATTTTGTGGTATTTTTGATATGAGGCAACATCTTTATCTTTTGTCTTTCTAAGCAGCCCAATGATATTGTAGAGCAAAATTACTACTAAAGAGAAAATTATAACAGCAATGATCATCTCTATAAGTGTAAAACCCTTTTTTGCTCTTAAATTTTTCATTATAGCTCTTTTGCTACTCTCTAACTACTCTATAGTAAGAGATAGGATATCCATCTTTAGCCTTAAAGGTTTGTTTATATATTTTAAACCCTATATTTAGATTTTCTCTCTCTGTTTTGTGAGTGCTTTTTTGAATTGTTTTATTTAAAAAAGAGTTATAAAAAAATGTATCGTTCAATCTTTTTTTTATATTAGAGTTGATTTTGAGATTTTTTAGATAGAGAGATAGCTCTATCTTTTTTTTCTCTTTTTGAGGCTTTAGCATATCAACAAATAGTGAAACTCTTTCGCTTACTTTGGAACTCTTCTGTGCATAAGTGATGATTTTTTTTTGTTGATTTGATACTTTAAGGATACCTGTAGCCAATATAGATACAAGCATTACAGCAACAAGTACCTCTACAAGAGTAAAAGCACCTCTACTCATCATTAAGACCTATTCTTATAGCTTCATCCAAAGATGTCTCACCCTTGATAAGTAGCTCTCTTAACTCACTAGCTATCGTTATTATCCCTTTTTTTAAGGCAAACTCTCTTAGCTCATGATCATTTGTAGTATTTTTTAAGAGCTCTTTAAAATCACTGTCTATATTTAAAAACTCCCCTATAACTTTTCTACCTATATATCCTGTGTAGTTACATTTTCTACAGCCTATAGCTTTATAATACTTTTTATCACTTGGAAGTTGATAGCTTTTAGTAAAACTCTTAGCTAGTTTATCCTCCTCTTTGCAACTTGGACAGAGGATTCTTACCAATCTTTGAGACAATA
>JALVXV010000253.1 GCA_027038235.1 Campylobacterales bacterium
GGCTTTTGTGTTTGCCTCTGTTATTACCCTCTTTTCAAAATCTATATTTATATCTATTTTATGCTGGTATCCACTAAGTGATGAATGCTCTTTATTTGAATGTTCTTCTAAAATTTCATCGGAAATTGCGATATTAAAATCTAGCAAATTTGGATAACTATGTTCTTTTAATATTTTATGCTTCACTGTTAGCCATATAGGTCTTTTTTCAGCACTTGAACGATGTTTATAAAGCTGATGATATGGAATAAATTTAAAATCACCCTGAATATTATAAAGTTGTGAGAGAATATCTGCACTATCTTTAACTCTTTTTAACAATCTATTGCGTCGCTCATATTCCGGTAAGAGATTTTCAAATATAGGATACAAATCAGAAGATAAATTTTGGCTATCCCTGTTTAATCCTAAAAGCTCAGAGCCTTTATAGCTTTTATCATAAGTAAAAGAGTATTGACCATGCCCGTAAGAAAGTTTTCCGATTAAAATATCGTTTTTAAAAACTGCCAAATGATGCAAAATCTCTTTATTGCTATATATATGCTGATAATAACGCCCCCTTCCTTCTCCAAGAGCCTCTATTTGATTTTTTTGAAGCAGAGAGTTTAAATATTTCTGCACGGTTCTTCGTGCGAGAGATGTGTACTCTATGATCTCTTTAGTAGTTAATTGGGGGTGTTTTTCAAAAAGCTCTAATAATATATTTTCTATTCTATTCATTGTAAACTCTTTTTATAAATGTGCATTAATGTGCATATTATACCATTTTTAAGAAAATTTTTATATATTATTTTTCTAAATACATTAATACTTTACTGTTTTAAAAAAGATACAGAAACAACTAAAATGTACCCAAAAGTGTGCCCATTTTTTTACTTAAAAGCTTATTTTAGCAATTTTATAAATTTTACAAAGCCCTATATATTGGGCAATTTTCGACCATTTAAGCCCTTTGGGTGTTCTCAAAATAAACCCGTATCTTAAACAATCTCTATCTCCTTTTTTATATTTAAACCAAATCCACTAAGACCTACAAACTCGGTGCCTTTTTTGCCTACTAAAAGATTGATATTTTTTACACCCATATCTTTAAGTATCCCTGCACCTATACCATACTCTTTCATGTATGGGTTTCTTTGCTCCTCTTTTTCTAAAAATATAAGTAAACCACCATGCTTTTGAAGATACTTTATAGAGTTAATAAGGTTGTTATACTTTTTATCATTTAAAAGCAGATCAATATCCAAACCTACATTATGAAACCTAACATTGCTATTTTCACTCAAAACTCCAAATTGGTAAACAACATGATGAGAGCTTTTGTGGTCTATATAGTCAATCCTTTTAGCTTCACTTTGCATAAATTTTACCCTAGCTTGAGCTACCTCTCTTACAAGAGACTCATTTTGAAGTCTATATTCAACTAGATCTGATATATATACGATATTTAGATGATGCTTTTTTGCAAATTTTTCCAAATCATCCCTTCTTGCCATAGTTCCATCATCTTTCATTATCTCACATATAACCGCTACTGGTGCTACTCCAGCCATTTTACAAATATCTACTGAACCCTCAGTATGACCTGTTCTAACAAGTACCCCACCCTTTTTAGCTACAAGAGGAAAGATATGTCCTGGTCGCACCAAATCACTAGGCTTTGAGTTATAATCAGACAAAACCTTTATAGTCATATCTCGCTCATAAGCTGATATACCAGTAGTACACTCTTTAGCATCAACCGTAACTGTAAAAGCTGTCTCATGTTGCGAGTCATTATGCATAACCATAGGTGAAAGTTCAAGTCTTTTTGATATATCTTCAGTAACTGAAACACATATCAATCCCTTTGCATAACTTGCTAAAAAATTTACCTTTTGAGGGGTAGAAAAAGTTGCTGCATATACAAGATCTCCCTCATTTTCTCTATCTTCATCATCTATCATGATGACCATTTTTCCAGATTTGATATCTTCAATAGCCTGTTTTACTCTTTCTAACTGCACTTATACTCTCCGATAAATTTTGTTGTAATTGTATCACTTTATTTCATGATTTACAATACTTTAATAAAACATTAAGTATAATCAGCCATCAATTTAAGTTTTAAGGATACAAATGGCTGGACATAACAAATGGTCAAAAGTAAAACATATAAAAGCTAAACAAGATGCTATCAAGGGTAAAGCTTTTACAAAAGCTATCAAAGATATAACAACTGCAGCAAGAGCTGGTGGCGGTGATCCTGAGAGTAATGCAGCTTTGAGACTTGCTATCGAAAGGGCAAAAGCAGTCTCAATGCCTGCAAGTAATATCCAAAGAGCTATTGACAAAGCCACAGGCAATCTCCAAGGGGTTCACTATGATGAGATAACTTATGAGGGGTATGGACCAGGTGGAGTTGCTATCATGGTAGAGTGCATGACTGACAATAAAAATAGAACCGTTGCATCAGTAAGACATGCTTTTTCTAAAAATGGAGGGAGCATGGGTGAGAGTGGCTGTGTTGCTTGGATGTTTGATAAAAAGGGGATCATCACAGTAACAAAAAGTGATAAAGATGATGAAATCATGGAAATAGCTATGGATAATGGAGCTAGTGATATAAAGGAGTTTGATGATTTTTTGCTTTTTGAGTGTGAACCAAGTGATTTTAATGAGCTTTTAAAAGCTATCGAAGAGAGCGGAGCTACTATCCAAGAGAGTTCAATAGAGCTTGTAGCAAACAATGAAGTGGATGTGGATGATGATGTGGCATCAAAAGTTGAGAGACTTATAGATGTCTTAGAGGAGAATGATGATGTGCAAAATGTATATCACAATATGAGTTAAATAACAAAAGTAAAAGTTGTTTAATTTTTAGTTACCTTAAAAGTGTATGATTACAAAAATAAATTTTAAAAAGGATTGAGATGAGAAAGATTATTTTAAGTGTAGTAGCAGCATCGCTAATGCTAACAAGTGCAAGTTATGCGGCAGAAAAAGTATATGCAAGGGTAAATGGCATGGATGTAACTGCTGGTGATATAGCAATGGTTATAAGAAATCCAAGAGTTAAGTTTGACCAACTTCCTAAACAGACCCAACAAAAGATACTTGACCAAGCAATAGATGGAAAGCTTTTAGCAAATAAAGCGATAAAAAGCGGGGTTGAAAAAAGTAAAGCTTTCAAAGAGGCTCTTAAAAAGGTTAAAGATGATCTAGCCTTAGAAGTTTGGATGAAAGAGCAGTACAATAAAGCAAAAGTTACAGACAAAGAGGCAAAAGAGTTTTATAGTAAAAACAGAGATAAATTTAAGCAACCAGCCCAAGTCAAAGCGAGGCATATATTGGTAAAAAGTGAGCAAGAGGCAAAAAAGATCATAGATCAACTAAAAGGCTTAAGTGGCAAAAAGCTTGAGGATAAATTTATAGAATTAGCAAAGAGCAAATCAACAGGACCTAGCGGTGCAAATGGTGGAGAGCTTGGATGGTTTAGTGCTAGAAGGATGGTTCCAGAGTTTTCAAAAGCTGCTTTTGCTCTTAATAAAGGTGAGATTACTAAAACTCCTGTAAAAACTCAATTTGGCTATCATGTTATCTATGTAGAGGATAAAAAAGCTGGTGGTGATATAGCTTTTGATAGTGTTAAAGATAGAATAAAAGCCCAACTTAAAGTCCAAAAGTTTCAAAATCACATTAAAGAGATTGCTAAAAATCTAAGAAAGAGTGCAAAGATTGAAAAATTTTAACTCAGGAGCTAAAAATGAGTAAAAGAGTTAGAGATATTTTAAAACCTGGAGTTGTTAGTGGTAGTGATATGCAAAAACTTTTTGCTATAGCAAAGGAGCAAAATTTTGCTCTCCCTGCAGTTAATGTTGTAGGGAGCAACTCTATAAATGCTGCATTGGAGTCTGCAAAAAGTGTAAATTCGCCTATTATCATACAATTTTCAAATGGTGGAGCAGCATTTTTTGCTGGAAAAGGGCTAGATAGTGATAAAGGTGCAGTACTTGGTGCCATAAGTGGTGCAATGCATGTGCATACTTTAGCTGAAGCCTATGGAGTGCCTGTCATACTTCATACCGACCATGCAAATAGAAAACTACTACCTTGGATAGATGCTCTATTGGATGCAGGTGAGCAACACTATAAAAGACTTAAAAAACCACTTTTTAGCTCCCATATGATAGATCTCTCAGTTGAATCGCTAGAAGAAAATATAGCAACTTGTGAAGAGTATCTAAAAAGAATGAGTAAAATCGATATGACTTTAGAGATAGAGCTTGGAGTAACAGGTGGGGAAGAGGATGGTATAGACCATAGTGATATTGATAATTCAAGGCTATATACTCAGCCTGAAGATGTTGCTTATGCTTATGAAAGACTTAGCAAAATAAGTGATAAATTTACCATAGCTGCATCTTTTGGAAATGTTCATGGAGTATATAAGCCTGGTAATGTCATATTGACCCCAAAGATACTTGATAATTCACAAAGATATATAGAGGAAAAATTCAATACCTCAAAAAAGCCTGTAAGCTTTGTTTTTCATGGCGGAAGCGGCTCTAGCAAAGATGAGATAAAAGAGGCTGTTAGCTATGGTGTAGTCAAGATGAATATAGATACTGATACACAGTGGGCTTTTTGGAGTGGTGTCAAAGGATATATAGAAAAAAATATTGACTATCTTCAATCCCAAATAGGAAACCCTGAGGGTGAAGATAAGCCAAATAAAAAATATTATGATCCTAGAAAATGGCTAAGAGCTGGTGAAGAGTCTATGAAAGATAGGCTTAAGATAGCTTTTGAGGATTTAAACTGTATTGATAGATATTGAAAATTCTCCAACACAAAGAGTTATTTTTCAAGATAAAGAGATCTATATAAAAAGAGATGATCTCTTAGATAGTGAGTTTTCTGGCAACAAAGCTAGAAAATTTCACTATTTTTTAAAAAATGATTTTCCAAAAATAAAAAGAGTTATCTCTTATGGCTCAAACCAATCAAATGCAATGTACTCCCTTTCGGTGCTGTGTAAACTAAAAGGGTGGGAATTTGAGTACTATATAGACCACCTCCCCTCCTCTTTAAAATCAAATCCTATAGGCAACTTAAAGTATGCTTTAGAAAACGGCATGAGAGTAAAATTTTTCGATGAATGTTTATGCGAAGAGTTAAAAGATAAAAATATCCTTTCAAAAACTATCCAAAAAGGTGATACTCTTTTTATACCTGAAGGAGGAAGGTGTGAAACCTCAAAGTATGGCATAAGCTTACTAGCAGATGAGATAATATCTTTTAAAAAGAAAAATAGCTTAAAAGAGTTGTATATCTTTTTACCCTCAGGTACCGGCACAACAGCTCTTTATCTTCAACAATCCCTAATAGAAAAATATGATAATGCAAGGGTTTTTACAAATAGTTGTGTAGGAGCAAAGGAGTATCTAAAAAAGCAATTTTTTGCTTTAGAAAAGGATGAAAAATTTCACCCTTTTATCTTAGATACAAAAAAGCACCATTTTGGTAAGCTTGATTGTAAAATGTATAAATTTTGGATGCAATTGCAAAAAAAATTAGATATCGAATTTGATCTCTTGTATGATCCTTATGGATTTTGGTATATGATGGAGTTTTTACAAAAAAATAGCATATCAAAACCTATTATGTATATACATCAAGGTGGCACAAAGGGTAATATTTCTATGATTCAAAGATACAAAAGAAGATGTTAATTAATTTTTTGATATTATAACTCTATGCAAAAAGATACAACTCTAAAACCAATTATCAAAAAATTGATAAAACCATTGTCAAACTATTTTTTTAATAAAGAGATAAAGACAGACAATATCATTTTTATAGATAAAGAGCTTCAAAGAGTAGAAAAGAGAGAAGCAGATATTGTTGCAAATATAGATAATGAATATATTTTGCACATAGAGATACAAAATAGATATGATAAGCAAATGCCCCAAAGGATGCTAAGATACTATCTTGATATAATACAAGCAACCAATAACAAATTGCCTATTTATCAATATTGTATATACATAGGAAAAAATAAAAACTATTTGAAAAATAAAATATCTACTGCAAATTTAAAATATCACTACAATCTAATCGATACAAGAGATATAGATTGCAATTATTTGCTAAAAGAGCCGACTCCAGAAGCAAAAGTTTTAGCTATTTTATGTGATTTTAAGCAAAAAAAACCAAAAGAGGTGGTAAAATATATCTTAGACGAATTGCAAAAACTTGTAAAAGATGAGAGAGAGTTTAGAGACTTTTTAATGATTTTAGAGATATTAAGCACAAATAGAGATTTGCAAGAGAGTGTAAAGGAGGAAGGAATGCTAAGGACTATGACCTATGAGGATTTACCAAGCTATAATGTTGGCTTAGAAAAGGGTATAGAAAAGGGTATAGAAAAGGGTATAGAAAAGGGTATAGAAAAGGGTGTAAATATAAGAGCATTAGAAGATGCTGTTATAATGATAAAGAAATTCAACCTAAATATAGAGGATGTATCAAAAGAGTTGAAAGTGCCAATTAGCGAAATAAAAAAGAGAATAGATTCCAAAAAATAGATTTAAATTTCAAAGGAAATAGTTGTGAAAATTTTTAGCATAGATGATAAAGAGTTTCAAGAAAATTTTGATGAACTTTTAAATCGCGGAAAGATGGATATACAAAAGGTATCTAATATAGTTGAAGATATCATCAATGATATAAAAAAAGATGGAAATATCGCTATCATAAAGAGTATAGAAAAATTTGATAATTGGCAACCAAAAAGTAGTAATGATCTTATTATCAACCAAAAGGATATGAAAAGTGCTTACAAAAAGCTCGATAGTAAACTAAAAGATGCATTACATTTAGCATACAATAGGATAGAAAGCTTTCACAAAAAGCAGATGCCAAGCTCTTGGCTTGATTATGAGGATAATGGAAATATCTTAGGACAAAAAGTAACAGCAGTAGATAGAGCAGGTCTTTATATACCAGGTGGCAAAGCAGCATATCCAAGTTCACTTCTTATGAATGCCATCCCAGCTATAGTCGCAGGAGTAAAAGAGATAGTAGTTTGTACCCCTACTCCAAACAATGAGATAAATGAGCTTTTACTAGCTGCAATGCATATATGCAACATCAAACAAGCTTTTAAAGTAGGAGGTGCTAGTGCCATAGCAGCTTTAGCTTATGGAAGTGAAACTATACCTAAAGTTGATGTCATAACAGGTCCTGGCAATATCTTTGTAGCAACTGCAAAAAAGATGGTATATGGCGAAGTAAATATTGACATGATCGCAGGTCCAAGCGAGATAGGTATCATAAGTGATAGTAGTGCAAATGCAAAATATCTAGCTATAGATCTTCTCTCACAAGCTGAACATGATGAGATGGCTAGTTCCATTATGATAACAACGGATAAAAATATAGCATATCAAACAAGAGAGTATATCTATTCATACCTTAAGAGACTCTCTCGCGAAGATATAGCAAGAAAATCGATAGAAAAAAGAGGAGCTATCATCATAGTCAATGATCTTAACAAAGCTATAGAACTTATGAACAAAATTGCACCTGAGCATTTAGAGATCATGACACTTAAACCTTTTGAACTTTTACCATATATAAAACATGCAGGAGCTATATTTTTAGGCAACAATACACCTGAACCTATAGGAGACTATATAGCCGGACCAAACCATACTCTTCCTACAGGAGGAACAGCTAGATTTTATTCGCCATTAAGTGTGGATAACTTTATCAAAAAGTCTTCTATCATTAGCATATCTGACAATGGAATAAAAGAGATAGGTGAAGCTTGTGCGATACTTGCTAAAACCGAAGGTCTAACAGCACACCAAAAATCAGTCCAAATACGATATAAATAATTTAAATGGACATACAAAACAAACTATATAAACCACTTCTAGCCTCGCCTTCTAAGTTTTTTAGGGGTCAGTCGCAATACCCATTTAGTTAAAAAAACAATAATTTTTACTAAAAGATAAATACACCATTGGAGGTCTGGGTTCAACTTTTAACTTTTTTTCTGCTATGATGCCAAGATAGATACAAAAATAGTGTAAACTTAGCAAGATTATTGAGGATTAAAGATGTAGGTTTTTAACATTTTTATAATCATAGATAAAAGATGCAATGCTTT
>JALVXV010000254.1 GCA_027038235.1 Campylobacterales bacterium
TAGCTTTTATCTTTTGTATATCTGTTTCTAAAAGTCTTATATTGATAGCTTTTCGTTTTGAAAGCTTTTTTATACTATTTGAAGCCGCATTTTTTAGAGTTTTGTTTAATTGTTCAAACTCTTGTTTATCAACTGATGTATAATTGTCATTTTCTACATCACTAATTATTTGCATTTCTTCTTTGGTTTCTATATTTTTTTTCACTGTTAACTCCTTAGATACTTTTTAGTCTGTTTTCTACTTGGATAAATAGTTTTTAAAAAAATAGTAGATCCGTTTTGCACATAAGGTACAACATATGCATAACTATTTATCTCAACAATTAAACAGTATTGGTTTGCTCTTGAACTATTTGGATTTTTAACAATATCAAGTACTTTATCATTTTCTAAACAAATAAGAATATCCTCAAAACAAACATTCCTACTCTCTTTTAGCAAAATGTTTTTCTTATCATCCCACTCAAAGTGTATATCATCCAAATAAAACCCCTTTTATATATGGATTGTATCCTAAATGTATTTATTTGTCAAATTTTTGAGTATAGCTTATCAAAACTCCCCTATAAGAGGGCATCTTGCAAAATGACCTTTGCTAATTTCTAAAAGATCAGGATGAGTATCATCACATATATCTTTTTTGTAAGGGCATCTTTTAGCAAAAAAGCAGCCATTTGGTAAGTCTATGGGGCTTTGAATCTCTCCTGTTTTTAGTACACTTTGTGTTGCTAAAGGGGTATAAATATCTGGCACTGTTGAAAAAAGCATTTTAGTATATGGATGAGAAGGGTTTTTAAAAAGCTCTTTTTTTGAAGCATACTCAACTATCTCTCCAAGATACATCACAGCAACATAGTCGCTTATATGTTTTACTACACTTATATCATGAGTGATAAAAAGAGTTGTTAAATTGTATTTATCTTTTAAATCCATCATAAGATTTAGTATCTGGGCTTGTATAGATACATCAAGTGCAGAGATAGGCTCATCTGCTAAGATAAGCTCTGGTCTTAATATGATAGCTCTTGCTATGGCTATTCTTTGTCTTTGACCTCCTGAGAATTGGTGAGGATACCTTGAGAGATAACTTCTATCAAGTCCCACATCATCGCAAGTTTGAAGTATCTTTTCAAGCCTCTCTTGCTTTGTAAGGTTTGTATGAATTTTAAGAGGTTGTTCAAGTATAGTTTTTATCTTTTTTCTTGGATTTAGTGAAGAGTAAGGATCTTGAAAAATCATCTGTATATCTTTTTGGATACCCTCTCTTTTATGCGGAGGAAGCTTTGCTATATCTTTATCTTTAAAGAGTATTTTGCCTTTTGTGGCTTGATAAAGTCCAAGTATGACTTTGCCTATAGTTGTCTTTCCACAACCGCTCTCTCCGACTAAAGACAAAGTTTTTCCTTGATAAATATCAAAATTTATCTTGTTTAATGCATGTAAATCTTTCTTTTCAAAAGTTCCTACTTTGACTGAAAATATTTTTTCAACATCTTTTACTTGTAATAAAGTCTTTAAACCTTGTGACAAAACACTATCCTTTTTCCAAAAACTTTTTTTTCAGGGTAACTATCACACTCACTATCAGCTAATTCGCACCTATTTTTAAAGTAGCATCCTTTTGGAAGATTTAAAAGCGAAGGCATAACACCCGGTATCTGATAGAGCCTTTTTTTCTCATCATTTAGTTTAGGAAGACATGCTATAAGACCTTTAGTGTATGGATGTTTAGGATCAAAAATTATCTCCTCTTTACTTCCATACTCTACTATTCTTCCTG
>JALVXV010000255.1 GCA_027038235.1 Campylobacterales bacterium
AATAGATCTCCTGAACCACTAAGTGATAAAAAGGTATCCTTTTTTGCTCCAAAATATTCTCCAAATCTACTCATCTCAACCAAACCTCTTGAGATCAGACTTGCTCTAGCATTGTTTCCTAGCTTTAACCCATCACACACCCCACTTGCTATGGCAAGTATATTTTTGTAAGCACCTGCTATCTCAGCACCTATCACATCACTATCATGATAAGTCTTGATAAAGCTTGGAAAAAAAATTTCAAACTCTTTTGCAGTATCTAAAGAGCTTGAACTTATGACAAGAGCAGTAGGGAGCTTTTTTCTAACTTCTGATGCAAATGATGGACCTGAGATGAAAGCTAAATTTTCATCTGGAACAAATTGGGCAAAAATCTCATTTAAAAATTTTCCACTCTTTGCCTCAATTCCTTTTGAGGCTACTAAAATCTTCTGTCCTTTATACTCAAAATGATCTCTCATCCACTCTCTTGCATGTTGGGCTGAAAGGGCAAAAACTATATATTTTTTATCCAATACCTCTTTATAATCTGTAAAATTTTTTATATCTCTTTTGCTCCTTGAAGTAATATATGAGTTGTAATTTTCTAAAAAAGAAAAGTGTAGGGCTTGACCCCATTTACCAGCTCCTATGACACCAATATCATGCATATAATCACCTCTTTATCGTACTTTGTAGCAACTCTTCTTTGAATTTATGAAGATCATCTTTTGTGCCGATAAGCAATAGTATATCTTTAGCATCTATTTTGTGATTGACACCTCTAGTAGCAAATATAAACTTATCTGCAAATTCAACATCCATTAAACCCAATAAAATAATATTGTAATCTTTTTTCAAATCTATCTCACTAATAAACTTACCATCCAAAAATGAATTTGGTAAAACTTCAATCTCTACAAACTCTATATCAGAGTTGAAGTACAATATATTATCTATAGCCTCTATCATGATGGGATTTTTCAAAAGATGATAAATATTTTGTGCAGTAGCATCCAAAGTGTTTAAAATACCCCTTACACCTGCAAGTTCAAGTTTTTGCTCACTATCTTTTGATTGACATAAAGATATTATATCTATGCTATCATCGATAGATTTCATAGTTATAGAAAGATATATATTTTCCTCATCATTCTCCATAGCACAAAATATGTGTTCAAAGGTGTATGAGACCAAAATAGATACTATATCTTCATCATTTTCTATATCTATGTAGTATGCCTTATGACCATTTTTTGTGGCTTTTTCTATACTTTTTTTATCATTATCAGCAATAACAACTTGGTAGTTGCTATTTTTTAGTGCATTTGCTATCTTTTCACCATACTTTTTGTATCCAAAAAGCAAAATGCTATCTTTTTTTTCTTGCATTTTTAATACTACTCTTTTTAATTATATTTTTAAAATTTGCTATAGATACACTATAGCCTAAGACTACAAGTATATCACCATCTTTTAATATAAGTTCATCTTTTGGATTGAAGATAAACTCTCTTTTTTTGTCCATATCTCTTGAGATGCCTAATAGTATCAATCTATAAGAGCCTATATCTATATCTTTTATACTCTTTCCTACTATAGAGGCATCACTATGTATCTCTATCTGTTCACATCTAGCATTTCTTTTGCCAGATAGGATACTATTGATAGCCTCTGTTGCTAGAGGTTTATCGACTAAAGTAGTTACAAGCATAGATGCCATGTTAGCAGCAGATATTATCTTATCAACTCCTGCCAATTTCAGCTTTTTATATGAGTATTTGTGTCTCATTCTTGAAAT
>JALVXV010000256.1 GCA_027038235.1 Campylobacterales bacterium
TATGACCAGGAGCCTTTGGTGCAACCATCATGACATTTATATCATCTGCAGGTTTAATTCTTCCATAATGGATATTGAAACCATGAGCAAAAGCTACAGTAGCTCCACTTTTTAAATTTGGTGCTATCTCATTGTCATATACACTTTTTTGTGTCTCATCAGGTAGAAGTATCATGACAACATCTGCATCTTTTACTGCTTCGCTTACCTCAAAGACATCAAATCCTTTAGCCTCAGCTTTTTTCCAAGACTTTCCACCTTTTTTTAGTCCTACTACAACATTTACACCATTATCTCTTAGATTTTCAGCATGAGCATGACCTTGAGAACCAAAGCCTATCATAGCAACTTTTTTACTCTTTATAAGAGACAAATCGCAATCTTTGTCATAATATACATTTAATGACATCTTTTATCCTTCGTAAATAATTTTTGATATTTTACAAAATTTTTACTTTATATGTATTTAAAAGCAAAATATAAACTCTCAAAGGATAAAATTATAAACAAGTTTAATTTTAGGAGAATTTAGTATGGATGAGACACTTATTCAAAGAGTTAAAAACTTTCCACCTTTAGATGAGACAATTATCAAGATTCAAGAGATTACAAATAGAAAAAATAGCTCTATAAAAGAGTTAGTGAGTGTTGTAGAAAAAGATCCTATGCTAACGGCAAATATCCTAAAAGCGACAAATTCACCACTATATGGATTTAGCAAAGAGATAAAGAGTATAAACCAAGCTGTCTCTTTGTTTGGAATGGCAACTATAAGAGGGTTTGCACTCTCTTCTATGATGCAATCAAGTATCAAAATAGATATGAAACCATACAATCTTACTAAAGAGCAATTTTTAAATACAACTCTATCGCAAAATGCTTTGATGTTTTCATGGTATTCAAAGGTGGATAGGGGAATGATGGATGTGCTTATGCCGGCATCTTTTTTGCTCGAAATTGGAAGAATTATACTTGCAGATGAACTAAGAGAGGAGAATAAAGCTGAAGAGTTTGCTGCTGAACTTCAAAATAGAAAGAGTGCTTATGAGGTTTCTACTTTAGAAGAGGATTTTCTTAGTATTAGTGGAGAAGAGATAACCGCATCTATACTAGAGCATTGGAACCTAGAGCCAAAAATAGTAAATAGCATAAGATATGCCTTAAATATTGAAAAAGCTGATGATAGTGTTAGAGAGTATGCAATAGCACTAAATGTTGTATTAAATAGTGTAAATTGTGTAGGTAGATTTAAACCTGAGGGTTTAAAGGAGGCTTATGAGACTATAGATGAGTATGCTCTTGAGAGGGATAAATTTGTAAGAGCATTAGAGAGTATAAGCGGGTGATAGATTTTTTATATAGACTTACTAAAGGTATCGAAAAAAAGGATATTCCAAAAGATTTATACTATTTGATCAACGATTTCTCAAAATTAAATGCGATAAAGATAGAAAGAGGCATCTATAAACTTCGCTCAAATTATCGCTTTGGGACAATGGATATATCTATGTCCAAGACAGGCTTTTTAGAGGTCATTTCTGAAAAAAAATTCAAAGATTTGCTTATAGAAGAGAGAGATCTGCTAAACTCTACCAAAGGAGATCTAGTTTTAGCAAAAAGGATATATTCCAACTTTGGAAGAGCTAAAGCTAAAGTTATCTATATTGTAAAGAAGAAAAATAACTATCAAGTAGTTTTTACAAAAAAGATAAATGGTAAAATCATTGCAATAGATATAAAAACAGGCCTTCAAAGCACTATTGCTGCTTCAGCTAAATCTTTAAAGCAGTTACCACCAAGAACTGTTTTAAAGATAGATAGTCAAACTTCATCTATAGTGGATGTTTTGGGTGTTTTAGATGATTCTAGGGTTGATGAAAAAATTTCACTTGCTCTATATGATAAGAGAGAGGATTTTAGTAAAAAAAGTGAATTGGAAGCAAAAAGTTTTGGTAATTTTGTAGATAAAAAAATGTATCCAAATAGGCTTGATTTGACTCATCTTCCCTTTTGCACTATTGATCCTATAACTGCAAAGGATTTTGATGATGCTATATATTATGATGTAAAAAACTCTATCTTGTATGTTGCAATAGCTGATGTGAGTGAGTATGTTTTTTATCAAAGCAGTATCGATAAAGATGCAAAACAAAGAGGATTTTCCATCTACTTTCCGCACAAGTCTATACCAATGCTACCTAGGGCTTTAAGTGAAAATCTCTGCTCTTTAAAACCAAATGAGGATAGACTTGCTTTTACCTTTAAGATAACTTTAGATCCTAAAACTCTCAAAGTTGTCAATGAGGAGCTATTTGAGAGTATCATCAATTCAAAAAGAAGATTTGACTATGATGAGGTCGATAAGATACTTAGCTTAAAAGAGTATTGTAAAGATGATAAAGAGATTGTAGATTTTTTACTTCCATTAAACAAGATAGCAAAAAGGATAAGGCAGCAAAGATTACAAAAGGGATATGACTTCCACTCAAGCGATATAAGAGCATTGTTAGATAATGAACAAAATCTCTTAAAAACTTTTAAAGAGGTTGAAACACCCTCCCATTCGCTTATTGAAGAGTGTATGCTCTTAGCAAATAAAGCCGCAGCTAAGATGCTTGATTATGGAATATTTAGAGTTCATGAACCTCCCTCTTATGATGAGATAGCAAAACTTTTAGAACAGATTGCAAAGCTTGGAATCTTTGTAAAATTTAGGGCAGATTTGCACTCAATGATAAATGAAATTCAGCAAAAAGCAAGAGAGTTAGATATCCTTGAAGAGATAGATATGCTTATTATAAGAGCTCAAAAACAGGCTCGTTATAGTGCTAAAAATATAGGTCATTTTGGACTTGGATTTGAAAAATATACCCATTTTACTTCACCGATTAGAAGATATAGCGACTTAACACTTCATAGGCTTTTAAAAAGTATCATAAAAAAGGATAAAAAATTAAAAGAGTTTTTACTAAAAGATATAGAATCTCTTTGTGAAAAAATTAGTGAATTACAAAGGCAAAGTGATAAGGTAGCTTATGACTTTATGGATAGAAAATATGCAAGATGGGCAAAAAAGAGTGTTGATAAGATTTTTAAAGCAGTTGTAACAAGCACTAAAGCTATGCCAATAGCAACAACTTGTGGAGATATAGAGGGAGCAAGGATACATTTACTAAAAGATAGTGTAGAGTTTTTAGAAAAAATTGATGTAAAAATTTTAGAAAGTGATATTGCTACTACTAAAATCATAGGAGATATTGTAAATAGGGAGGAAAGCAGTGTACAAACAAGCACTTGATACTCTTTTACAAAAAAATAGTTTACCAAAATCACTTATGTTTTATGGAGAGTGTAGCTATTATAGAAGTTACTATCTTGAAAAGATTGCTACTCTATTTGGTTCAAAAGAGGAGCAGCTTAGATACTATTTTGATGAGTATAGTTTTCAAAGTGCTAAAACCTTTGTCTCTCAATCTTCACTTTTTGGTGATAAAAATATACTTATTATAAAATCAGAAAAAAATATCCCAAAAAAGGAGCTTGAGACTATCTTAAAAAGTTGCCAAAAAAATGATAATAGCTTTTTTCTTTTTGAATATTTTGGAGATGATAAAAGAGCAAAAGAGATAGCAAAGGTTTTCAATAAAAAAAATAGTGCCGATTTTGTAAGATTTTTTAAGCCAAATAGTTATGAGGCTATCAATCTTCTTTTAAAATTTGCAAAAAAGATAGAGCTTGATATAAGCAAATTTGCACTTGAACACCTATATAGTATCCAAAATGAAGATATCTCACTCTGTTTAGAGGAGTTAAAAAAACTTAAAAATCTTGATAAACCTATAGAGGTAGGAGATATTGATAGATACTCTTTTTCGCTTGGTTTAGCTGATATAGAGACTTTGATGGAAAAGTTTTTTTATAAAAAGGATATAAAAGAGTTGATAGATGAATTTTTAGAGATAAGTAGTGCCAATGAAATTTTTATCATAAATGCCATGGAAAACTACTTTTCAACACTTTTTATGTTTTACTCATATATTTTATCACATGGAAATTTTGATGCAAAAGAGATTTTAGGTTATCCTCTCCCATTAGCAATTGCCAAGAAGAGAGCTGATATGAGTATAAAGATAAAACTACCAGTTTATAAACAAATTTTTTCAGAACTCTCCAAAATAGAACTAAAGCTAAAAACAGATATACATATAGATAAAACTTCATTTTTTATATCATCTTTAATAAAACTTCAAACTTTTTTATAGTATAATCCTCCTTCCTTTGCAGATAGCAAAGAGATAAAACTGATGTCCTTACTTTTGAAAGATAGGGTTTAAAGATATCCTTGATTCAAAAGTTAGAAAACCACAAGGAGAAAAAAATGAGGCATTATGAACTGTTGGTCATACTTAAGCCAACTTTAACAGATGAGGAGAACTCTTCTCAAGTTGAGTCTTTAAAAGAGCTACTTGATAAAAACAGTGCTCTTATAGAGGCTATCGAAGATAGAGGCATAAGAAATTTAGCCTATGAGATTCAGAAGCACAAAAGGGGACACTACTATGTGATCTACTTTAAAGCACCCTCTAGTGCGATCTCTGAGATAGAGAGAGTAATAAGGTTTAATGAAGAGATTCTTAAATTTATGACAATAAAATATGAGAATAAAAAAGAGATAGCTTTTTGGGAAACTCTTAGCAGTAAAGTTAAAAAAAGTAGCCAAGAAACTCAAGAAAAAGCTGAACAAGAGTCTCAAGATGAGGAAAAAAGCCAAGAAGAGGCTTAAAATTTAAAGGCAATATCATGTACAATAGAGTCATATTAGTAGGCAGACTTACAAGAGATCCTGAACTTAGATATACACCAAGTGGCACAGCAGTAGCAACATTTAGTATTGCAACAAGTAGAACTTGGACAGATAGAAATACAAATGAAAAGAAAGAGGAGGTAATGTTTATAGATGTTACTTCGTTTGCTAGAAGTGCCGAGATAGTAAATCAATATCTAAAAAAGGGCAATAAAGTCTTAGTCGAAGGAAGACTTGTACTTGATAGATGGACTGATCAAAATGGTCAAAATAGAAGTAAACATACCATTCGAGCAGATAGTGTTCAGTTTATGGAGAGTAGAGCTGAAGCTCAAAACTCTCAAAGCTCTTATAGTGCACCTTCACAAGGTGGCTACAATCCGCAAAATCAGTATGTAGAGCAAAATAAACCAACCTCTTCACCATCTGGGCAAAATAGTATCCCAGAGATAGATATAGATGATGAAGAGATACCATTTTAAAAAATAAAACAAAGGAAAAAAAGTGGCAGAGAGAAGAAAATATTCAAAAAAGTATTGTAAATATTGTGAGGCAAAAGTCGAAATGATAGACTATAAAGATTTATCTCTTTTAAAGCAGACTCTTTCAGAGAGATATAAAATCATGCCTAAAAGACTTACAGGTAATTGCAAAAAGCATCAAGAGATGGCTGAAAAAGCTATCAAAAGAGCAAGACAAGCTGCATTTATACCATATATTGTAGATAGAAAAAATGTAGCTGTAACTCCATTTGAATTATTAAAATAAGTCTTAATGGCTTATTTTAAGGAGTAAAGGAGGATAGGGGTAAAGGTGTAAAGTGGGTTTAAAGCCCTTGGCTTTAAACCTATTACCTGCTTTTCTACTCTAGTGCCTCCTTCAAAACCTCTTCTATAGTTGTTACAGGAACTATTTTGATATTTTCTTTAACTTCATCTGGAATATCATCCAAATCTTTTTCATAATTTTTCTTACAAATTACTACTTTTTTTATCTTAGCCTTGTAAGCTGCTATCATTTTCTCTTTTAATCCACCAATAGGCAAGACCTTTCCTGTTAGAGTAAGCTCTCCTGTCATTGCCACATCAGCTCTTACTTTTTTGTTTGAAAGTATAGAGGCTATGGCAGTTGCCATAGTTATTCCAGCACTTGGTCCATCTTTTGGGGTTGCACCTTCTGGAACATGAAGGTGAAGGTCATATCTTCTATAAACTTCACTACTTGGAAGAGTTTTTTTCTCCTCTTTCTCTTTTTCACTTTTTGGTATGATTTTTTCAGGGATTTTTATCTTATTATTGTCTATCAAGACTTTAACAACACTAAGAGATATCTTAGCTGATTCTTTCATCACATCACCCAAAGAGCCTGTAAGTTGAAGAGAGCCTTTACCTTTTATTTTGATAGCCTCTATCTTTAAAACATCCCCACCAACTGCTGTCCAAGCAAGTCCATTTACAACACCAACTACATTTTGTTTATCAGCCTCTTCTATCTCAAAGACCTCTTTTTCAAGATACTCTTTTAAATTTCTTGTAGTTATAGATATTTTTTTAATACTAGGATCTAAAAGCAGTTTTTTTGCCACCTTTCTTAAAATTTGGGCTATCTTTCTTCTTAGGTTTCTAACTCCTGCCTCTCTTGTAAAGTTAGCAATTACTCTTTCTAAAGCGGTCTTTGTAAAATTTACTTCATAAGATTTTAAACCATGTTTTTTTAACTCTTGAGGAATGAGATACTTTTTAGCTATTTGAAACTTCTCTTGAGGTGTATATGAGCTTAGGTGAATAAACTCCATTCTATCTCTAAGAGGAGCTGGAATATACCCTATATCATTGGCAGTAGCTATAAATACAACCTTGCTCAAATCTATATTGAAGTTGGTATAGTAATCTCTAAATTTATTATTTTGTTCTGGATCAAGTACCTCAAGAAGTACACTTGTAGGATCTCCTCTATGACTTCTTGCAACTTTATCTATCTCATCAAGCACAACTACAGGATCCATCTGCTTAGCCTCTATAAGTCCTTGTACTATTCGACCAGGCATTGCACCTATATATGTCCTTCTATGTCCTCTAAGTTCATTTACATCTTCAAGTCCACCCAAAGCAATTCTGATCAAATGCCTCTTAAGTGCAGTAGCAATAGAGTTAGCTAAAGATGTTTTTCCAACACCCGGAGGTCCTACAAAACAGATGATAGCACCCTTATTTTCTTGATTTTTAGCTCCTCTAAGTTCCAAAAGCTCTTTGACTGCAAAATACTCCTCGATCCTCTCCTTTGGCTTTTCAAGAGAGAAGTGATCCTTATCAAGTTGCTCTCTTACTTTAACGATGTCAAGTTTCTCTTTTGAGTAAACTCCATAAGGAATCTCCAAAACCCAATCTAAATATCCTTGTATGATATTAGCATCACCTGAGTCAGGATGCATTCTTGAGAGTCTTTCTATCTGTTTTTTTATCTCTTTGTAGGCATCCTCTCCCATATGGGCTTTTTTTAGTTCAAGTTTTTTTCTATACTCCTCTATCTCTTCATCTCTTTGAGTATCAGTTCCTAACTCCTTTTGTATTTGCCTTAGTTGCTCTTTTAAAAAGTACTCTTTATTTACCTTATCTATTCTTGAGTGGGCCTTGTTTTTTATCTCTCTTTGAAGTTTATTTGCCTCTATCTCCTCTACAAGATAGTCAATAAGTCTCATAAGCCTCTTTTCTATATCATGTTCAGCAAAAAGTTTATAAGCCTGTTCTTTTTTAAGCCTTATGGTACTTGATATCAGATCTGCAACTCTATCTATATCGCTATTTTCCTCAATAGTTCTTAAAAAATCTGGTGGAATGTAGGGATTGATAGATGAGAGAACTTTTAATTTTTCCATCAATACTGAAAAGATAGCATCCCTTTTTATATCATCTATAGTAGTAGGCTCTATTATTGCTACTGTAGCTACTAGAGGATTGTTTGATACCTTTTTGATGATTTTTCCCTTTGCAATTCCTTGAAAAAGTATCTTTACTCTACCATCTGGTAGCATTACCTTTCTCATTATCGAACCTATTACACCTACATTATAGATATTTTCAAAACCCCTCTCTCCCTCTCTACCAAGCTTGGTAGATGCAACAAGTACTAAAGAGTTATCTTCTAGGGCTTTATTGATTGCATTTATATTTTCTTGATCACTCAAAAAGATAGGTGAGATCATAAAAGGGTACAAAAATTGCTCATCCTCTATCACAACTGGTAGATCTGCTGGAAAGTTATTATAATCACTTAATTGCACTTTTTCTCCCTTATTCAAATATTTCTCTA
>JALVXV010000257.1 GCA_027038235.1 Campylobacterales bacterium
GAAGTCTATATCGCAGAAGCTGGAGCAAGAGAGCAGGGTGATATAAAAAAGATAGTGGATATTTTGCAAAATCAATATGCCATAGTAGGCAAAATAGGTCCCGCCCACATAGAGTACTTTAAAACTCTTGAAAATATAAGAGATACCAAGATGGAGATACTTCAGAGTAAAAATCTCATAAAAGCTTTTGTGCATAAAAGTGCAAATGTCAAACCTGATGATAAAGTTCAAATATTTGGAAATGAGATAAAAGAGGTAAGTGCTACACTTGAAGGACTTAGCTTTAAAGCTAAAATCAATGGGGTTTTAGAGGAGTTTGAAGCAAAAAATATCTTAGGAGAGTTTAATGCTATCAATATTTTAGCTGCAGTATTGATGGCGATTGAGCTTGGAATGGATATAGAAACTATCAAAAAACAGGTCTTGAAACTAACCCAAGTAGAACACAGACTTCAAAAGATAGAAGCTGGAGGAAAGCTTATCATAGATGATAGTTACAATGGAAATTTGGAGGGTATGCTCTCATCTTATGAGTTAGTATCATCTTATAAAGGAAGAAAAGTTATCATAACTCCTGGCATCATAGAAAGCACAAAAGAGTCAAATGAAAAATTAGCAAAAAAGATAGATGAAGTATTTGATATAGCCATCATAACAGGTAAAATAAATGCCCTTATTCTAATGGATAATATCAAAAATAGTAAAAAGCTTTTACTCTCAAATAAAGATAAACTTCAAGATTTGTTAGCCAAGGAGACAAAAGTAGGCGATTTGATACTATTTTCTAATGATGCACCAACATTTATATAGTATTGACAAATGTATTAGAATATGTTACTATCTACTAAACATACAACATTACATATAAAGGCATACTATGATAAATGCAATTGAGTTAAGACAGCAGGGATTGAAGGCTATAGATAGAGCTTTAAAAGATAACGATGAGGGTATCATAGCTTTTAAAGGGAAGCCTAAATATGTTGTTGTTCCATTTGAGAAGTATGATGAGCTAAAAGCACTTGAGCTGGATATGGCATATATGAAAATTATAAAAAATATCAAAGATGGTGAGTTTACTTTACTAAAAACTTCTGACGATATAGATAGGCATATAGAAAGTTTAAAAGTATAAAGTGTGTATGAATTAATCTTAGATGAAAACTATATAAAAAAAGAGAGAAAATTTTTCAAAAAACACCCTGAACTGCTAGATAGATACAAAAAACTTTTGCATATTTTAAGAGTAGATCCATTTTATCCATCACTAAGAATACACAAATTAAAGGGGCATTTGCAAGAGTACCATAGTATATCTATCAATATAAGCTATAGAGTTATTGTAAATTTTATTATCAAAGAAAATAAAATAATTTTTATAGACATCGGCGGACATGAAATCTACTAAAAAAATCATCCTCCTTGGTATCAATGCTAGATACTCTCATACCTCTCTTGGGCTTCGCTATATAAGGGCAAATTTAAAGGAGCTTAGAGATGATAGCTTGATAGTTGAAAGAACTATCAATGAAGATATATACTCTATCGTTGAAGAGGTTTTGGCTTATCAGCCTTTGATAGTTGGTATCGGCACTTATATCTGGAATGCTTTAAATGTAAAAAGAGTTGTCTCTATCATCAAAAAAGTCTCCCCAAAAACTACCGTGATACTTGGTGGTCCTGAAGTTAGCTACTTTCCTTTGAGGGTTGATTTTAGTGAGGCTGATTATATCATAAGAGGTGAGGGGGAGATCACATTTTATGAGATC
>JALVXV010000258.1 GCA_027038235.1 Campylobacterales bacterium
TTGCTCTTTCTCCGGGTATTCTTGCTACATCATGCACTACAACATTTCCATCTTTTATCTCAGGCACTTCAAGCTCAAGTAGCTTTTCTAAAAATTTTGGAGTAGTTCTTGAAAGCTCTACAATCATGCCTTTATTGGCATCTATATAGACCTTTCTTATGATACTTTTTATCACATTTCCTACTTTAAAACTTTCACCCTTTATTCTATTTCTTCTTGGCAAAATAGCTCTAACCTCATCTATCTCAATAAAGGTATTCTCTTCAAAATCAACTCTTACAACAGTTCCAGATATAAGTTTGCCTACCTTTTTTTGATACTTTTGAAATATCTTATCTTCCAAAAGCCTTTGTATGTGAAATTCAAGCTCTCTTTGAAGCACGGCTGAGGCGGTTCTTCCAAGATTATCAAGAGGAAGCTCATAGGTAAGTTCATCGCCCACTTCAATATCTGGATCTATCTCTTTAGCTTTTGATAGTGTCATATGGTTTTCAGTATCAGCTTTAGCCCTTTCATCGTCATCTGCTACTACAACTACTTTTTGATAAAGTTTTAAATCTTTTGTCTTTTCATCTATATTTACCTCATATTCATACTCATCGCCATAAACTTTTTTTGCAGTATTTAAAAGAGATTTTATAACTACCTCTTTAACATTCTCTTTATTTAGCCCCTTTTCATGAGCGATTGATTCCATAATATCAACAATTTTTTCCATGATTTTCATTCTCTTTGATTATATTTTGCAATAAATTAAAACTATATGATTGTGAATTAATATTGCAGATATACATTATACATCAAAATCACTTAAACTTGAATTACTAAGTAGTCAAATATGAAAAAATTGTGAATGATTGGATTTAGGTGTTGAAATTACTGATTTTTAATATTTTATTGCCTATTTTTAAAATTTATTTGATATAATAGCTCTTTTATATCTTGGAGGATATTTTGTATATAAAGGGACTTTTTTTATCTATAATTATGGTTTTTTTTACTGGGTGTGCTACCTCTTTTGAGAGTATAGATATGCCAAAATCATTTCAAAAAAATGATAAAAATAATAAGACTACAACTATAACAAATCATACCGTATCAAGTGATACTGGTTTCTATGAGCCATCAACTTTGTATAAAAAAAGAGAGAAAATAACTCCAACTATTAAAAAAGTAGCCAAAAATAGCTTGAATTTTTCTGGAAGTGGCTACATAAAGGGTATCGTTCAAAAATCCTACTACTTAGCATCCAAACATCGATGGATATACCATATAAAAGGTATTGATTTTACAAATAACAAGCTAAGATATGCTAAAGTTTATAGCTTAAAAAGAGTTGCACATCCTCATGACATGATATATGCTGTTATAAGTGATGGTTTTATCACCTCATCTTATACCTATAAGAGTTCAAAAAGTTATAAAATTAGAAAAAGTAAACAAAAAAGAAAAATATCTACAAAGATAAATAAAACCTCCACAACCAAGGGGAGAGTGCAAGTTATAAATGCTCCTGAAGTAGAAAAAGTTATCTTTTGATTTACTTTTTGTTAACTTTAAACTGATACAATTACTCATTAGCTTAGAAAAAGAATATCTTTAACTCTATTGCTCTCTTGTGTGTTGTTTTCATAGATTTGGGTGGCTCTTAGTCGCCCTTTTTTATCTCTATATAAAAAATTGCACCATCTTTGTCATTATATGCCTTTAAAACCCCTTTCATATTTTTTTCTATAATTAGTTTTGACATATATAGTCCTA
>JALVXV010000259.1 GCA_027038235.1 Campylobacterales bacterium
TGATGGCTTCCAGGAGCAAGATCAAAAATGGGTTGATTTAACTTTTGAGACATTGCCCATTTGATAAATTTTGGCATAAGATAAAGTGTCAAAATAAAACCTATAAAAAAGGCTATTCCAGCTCTTAGTGTAATGTAATGAAAAAGATTAATATGCAAATATTCATAAAGTAAGTAAAGCATTTATAAATCCTAACAAAAATAAAAGGCTTATTATAGTAAAATATCTCTATGAAACAGTTTAAATATACATAGGAGCAGAGGTGGATAGGAGCAAAAGTGCAAAGAATAGTGCTAAAAAAAGAGTAGTGCTTATCATAACTGATGGTATCGGCTTTAACAATTCATGCAAACATAATGCTTTTTGTGAAGCGATAAAACCAACATACAATTATCTTTTTGAAAATACTCCTTATGCTCTTATAAAAACTTCAGGACTTGCAGTAGGGTTGCCAGAGGGTCAAATGGGCAATAGTGAAGTGGGTCATATGACCATAGGAAGTGGTAGAGTTTTATATCAAAATCTTGTAAAAATATCAAAAGCTATCGAAGATAATTCTATAAAGACAAATCCTATTTTAAATGATATTTTGCAAAAAAGTGGTGATATACATTTGGTAGGACTTATTAGTGATGGGGGAGTTCATTCACATATAAACCACACAATAGCACTTGCTAAAATCATTAAAGATAGAGGAAAAAAAGTGTATATCCACATAGTAACTGATGGTAGAGATGTTGATCCTCGTTCAGCCATAAACTATATAAAAGATATAGAGGATATTTGCGATGAAGATATAAAGATAGCTACTATTGCAGGTAGATACTATACAATGGATAGAGACAATAGATGGGATAGGGTAAAAAGGGGCTATGATGCAATAGTCTTAGCAAAACCAAAAACAAAACTCTCTTGTAAAGAGTATATAAATAGGTCATATCAAAAAGGTATAAGTGATGAATTTATAGAGCCTGTTGCATGTGAGGGATATGATGGTTTAAAAGAGAATGACGGAGTAATTTTTACCAATTTTAGAAGTGATAGAATGAGAGAGATTTCAAAAGCTATAGGTTTTGAAAGTTTTGAAGAGTTTAAGAGGGAAAAGTATGTCAAAGTAAATGTAGCAACTATGACAGAGTATGATAAAGAGTATCCTTTCCCTATACTTTTTAAGAGTGAAAGACCAAAAAATATCTTAGGTGAAGTGATAGCTAAAAATGATTTAAACCAATTTCATACCGCTGAAACTGAAAAGTATGCTCATGTAACTTTCTTTTTTAACGGAGGTGTCGAAGAGCCTTTTATCAATGAAACAAGGGTTTTAATTCCTAGTCCAAAGGTGCCTACTTATGATATGCAACCACAAATGAGTGCTAATGAAGTCGGTAATGCTGTATTAAAAGCGATGGATGAAGAGTATGATTTTATAGTAGTCAACTTTGCCAATGGTGATATGGTAGGGCATACAGGAGTTTATGAAGCTGGTATAAAGGCTGTAGAGGCAGTTGATAATGAGATAGGAAGAATTATAGAAAAATCAAAACAAAAAGGATACTCTATAGTTTTGACAAGCGACCATGGAAATGTAGAAATGATGAAAGATGAGAGTGGCAATGTTTTGACAAATCATACAACTTTTGATGTCTTTTGTTTTGTGATAGATAAAGATGTAAAAAAGATAAAAAATGGTGGCTTAAATAATATAGCCCCAACGGTTTTGAAACTTATGGGACTTGATATTCCAAAAGAGATGGATAAG
>JALVXV010000260.1 GCA_027038235.1 Campylobacterales bacterium
TAAATGCAAAGGTGCAAAGACCTGGAGTTTGTAATGCTTTAGAGACTTTGCTAGTAGATAAAAAGATAGCTGATACCATACTTCCTCTTTTAAAAGATGAGTTTGATAAGCACTCTACGATCTTAAAGGGATGCGAAAAAACTTGTCAAATCATAAATATACAAAAAGCGAGTAAAGAAGATTGGGATACGGAGTATCTTGAAAATATCCTTAGTATCAAAGTAGTAGCAAATCTCAAAGAGGCGATAACTCATATCCAAAGACATAGCTCTTTTCACTCAGATGCTATTGTTACAGAGGATTATAGTGTGGCTGAAGAGTTTTTAAATAGGGTTGATTCCTCTTGTGTATATGTAAATGCTAGTACTAGATTTACCGATGGTGGAGAGTTTGGATTTGGTGCGGAAGTGGGCATAAGTACTAGTAAACTTCACTCAAGAGGACCTATGGGGATAAATGATCTTACCACCTATAAGTATAAGATATATGGAAATGGGCAGATAAGAGAATAATTAAAAATGAAAAATTAAAAATGAAAAATTAATGAAAAATGAAAAATTAATGAAAAATCAAAAATTGAGTTGTGAAATTTTGCTTGAGATAGAGAACCTTACTTTTGGGTATGATAGGAGTAAGCCTCTTTTTAAGGATTTTAGCCTTACTCTTAAAAGAGGGGAGATTGTATCTATCGTTGGAAGAAGCGGAGTTGGTAAAAGTACTCTTTTTTCTTTGATATGTGGTGAAGTAAAGCCTCAAAAAGGGCGAATTAAGGCAAAAAAAGTTTCTCAAATTTTTCAAGATCCTTACTCCTCTTTTCATCCCTCATACTCTATAATCAACCAGATAAATGATGTTGCTAATACTAATGGAATGGAAAAATTTCTTGAAGAGTTGAACTTAGATAGAAGTTTATTGGATAAACTACCTCACCAATTAAGTGGAGGAGAGTTACAAAGATGTAGCATTTTAAGAGTACTTTTAATGAAAAGTGATATAATTTTAGCCGATGAGCCAACTTCAGCACTTGATAATATCGTGCAGCTTGACACCATGAAACTTCTTTTAAAATTTTTAGATGATGTTGGCATCTTGATGATCACTCATGATATGGACTTAGCTAAGTGGTGTAGTGATAAGATAATAAAATTAGGAGAGTAAAATGGGAGTTTTTGGAAGAGTTTTAGGTATAATAGTTTTAGTTTTTGTACTGTTTCAATTTATTCCATACGGCAAAGAAAAGACAAATCCAAAAACAGATAAAACTCTTAAGATAAAAGCACCTAAAAATGTCATGAAACTATTTAAAAGATCTTGTTATGACTGCCACTCAAATGAGACAAAGTGGCCATGGTGGAGCTATGTAGCACCATTTTCATGGAGTATAAGTGATGATGTAAGAGGTGGAAGAAAAGCACTCAATTTTAGCATCTGGAACAGCTATACACCTAAAAAACAAGAAAAGTTAAAAAAAGAGATATATAGAACCGTAGCAGGACCTATGCCTCTGCCTCAATATATCTGGCTACACCAAGATGCAAAGCTTTCAAAAGATGAGATAAAGAGTATAAGGGATTGGGCGAGTGATGGGAAAGGCTTTATAAGGACAGATGTTAGGTGATTAGTGATTAGTGATTGGTTTTGTGGTTTATAATCCTTCTAGGATTGTGGTGTATAGTTTAGCTATCTCTTTATCATCAAGTAGCATGGAGTTTTTTTCTTTAAAAAGGTAGTCTATCTTTTTTAGATCA
>JALVXV010000261.1 GCA_027038235.1 Campylobacterales bacterium
TATCTGTATTTTTTACTTGATTTGGTAGTATTTGGACAAATTTTTTACCTTTTGAGTTTAAAAACCCTGCACTTGCACCTCTCTCTTTTTGAAGTTCATGCACTACATTGCTTAATTTAACTGAGAGATGAACTATCTTGATAGTATCTTTAGCATTTTGATACAACTTATACTGAGATAAAGAGGTTGCAACCACATATATTAAAATAGTAAGAATTGCTACAGTATTTAGGATAATAAGCCGTTTTTTAATAGTCATATTTCTTAGCATAGTTTTCCTTTATTGGATCGATTTTCTATATTGTACCACATAATTTTTTAAAAAAGGCTACCTTGTTTTAAATTTTTTATATAAAAACTTTTTCTATGTAAAGATGTATAGCCATATTTTTGTATCATATCTATATGCTCTTTGGTGCCATACCCCTTATGCCTATCAAATCCATACTCTGGATATTTTTGAGAGATTTTTACCATATATCTATCACGGCTTACTTTTGCCAATATACTTGCTGCACTTACCTCAGCTACTTTTGTATCAGCTTTTATCATCCACTCAACTCCCTTGACTCCAAAGTTTGTATTGCCATCCATCAGAATTTTATAGTTTGAAAAATGGTTTTTTATCTCTTCTATAGAGTTATGAAGTGCAGATGATAAACCTATCTTATCTATGGTTTGATTGTTGGTAAAAATTATCTTATAGAGTGAATTTTTTTGTATATGATCAAAAAGCTCCTCTCTTTTTTTGGGAGTTAGTTTTTTAGAATCATCAAGTCCATTTACAGGAGCTTTTAAAACAACTCCTGCTACCACAAGGGGACCAGCAAGACAACCCCTGCCGGCTTCATCTATACCACAGAGCTTTTTTGTCATAGCAACTCTATATCATTTATATATTTAAAATCCTTTTTATTATATGTAAAAAGTGGTGTATTTATAAAAATGGAGGTAGAAGCTATAAGAGCATCAGGAATATCAAGGGTATGACTTTTGGTATATTTATATATCAGATTTGTTGCTATATTTGATATATTTTCATTTAATGAGATTACATCAAACGAGCTTACAAATTGCTTCAATTTTTTTAATTCCTGTTTATTCAAAGCTCCAAAATATATCTTCATAACAGTAATAGCACTAATAAAAAGTCTATCAAACTGTTTTACAATTTGGATAGTTTTTTGATTTCCTTTTAAAATCTCGATCAAAATATTTGTATCAAGTATTACTTTTTCCAAGCTTTTTCCCTAAGATTTTTTACGGAAATATCTCTATCTTTCCACATTCCCACAAATTCTTCAAATCTACCTTTTTTAGAAATATTATCTTCCAATACTTTTATATCAGTTTTAATATCTATATATTCAAGCGTAGAGATATAGTTTATAAAATCTTTTATCATTGATCTGTTTTTTATATCCAAGGTTATTAGCATTTTTGACTCCTACTCTTGAATTTTTATAATTATATCACAATATCTCTTTAATTTTTATCTTCTGCGACTTCTGCTTCTATTGTTGCGGTTTTTGCTTCTACCTTTGCCATCTCTTCTACCTCTTTGATCCTTTCTTCTTTTATTATTTTCTTTAAACTTTTCTAAAAGTCTCTTTGCCTCTTTCTCGCTAAAACCTATATGTTCAGGTCCCTTTGAAGAGTGTTTAAAAAGTAGTAATGATATAGCCTTTAGAGCTATATCAGTTATATCGGTCTCATTTTGAAGTGCTGATAAAATGATAGTAGCCTCATCTTTTATATCGGCTTTTTCTATTTCGCTAGTTAAGTCATTTAACTCTTTTGCCTGAAGGTCAAATGAGCTAGGAACTGTTTTTAACTCTATTGGAGCTCCCATGCTTTTTTGGATTCGTAGCAACTCTTTAAACTCTATAGGAGCAATAAGAGTGATAGCCTCACCCTTTATACCTGCTCTTCCTGTTCTGCCTACTCTATGTACATAACTTTCAGGATCAAAAGGGATATGATAATTAAACACATGGCTAACACCCTTGACATCAAGTCCTCTAGCAGCTACATCTGTTGCTACAAGTATATTGACTTTTGAGTTTCTAAACTTTTTTATCACCTCATCTCTAGCTCTTTGATCCATATCTCCATGAAGTCCTTTTGCATCATAGCCTCTGGATATTAAGGTATCTGCAAGTCTATCAACCTCTATCTTCATCCTACAAAATATGATAGCTTTTTGGGGATTGCTATGGTCAATCAGTCTTATTAGAGCATCTGTTCTTTCTCTCTCCTCTATGACATAGTAACTTTGTTTTATATCTTTATTAGTAGCATTATCTTTATCGACTATGCTTACAGTTGCAGGATTGTTTAGGATCTTATCTGCTAGTAATTTTATAGGCTTTGGCATAGTGGCTGAACAAAGCACAGTTTGTCTATTTTGCGGAAGATAAGAAAATATATCTTTTATATCTTCTAAAAACCCCATATCAAGCATCTCATCCGCTTCATCAAGTACGACAATTTCTGGGTTAAAATCTTTTAATTTGCCGCTACTTAAAAGGTCTTTTAGTCTCCCGGGAGTTGCTACTACTATATTTGCTCCTCGCTCTATCAGTCCAAGCTGTCTTGAGTATGAACTTCCTCCATATACTGTTACGGTTTTTATACCTGCATATTTTCCAAGACTATAAAGCTCATCAGCAACTTGAGTAGCAAGTTCTCTAGTAGGGGTTATGACCAAAAGTCCAACTCCTTTGAAACCAGATATTTTATCCATTGCAGGAAGTCCAAATGCTGCAGTTTTTCCTGTTCCTGTATTGGCTTGAGCGACTAAGTCTCTACCCTCTAAAATGATAGGTATAGCCTTTTCTTGGATAGGACTTGGAACTTTAAAACCGGCATTTAATATGCCCTTGTTGATCTCATTTTTAAAGCCAAACTTGAGAAACTGGCTGGGGATAGTTGTAGTATTATTTGACATAAAACTCTCTTTTTTATATATTTTAATCCAAACCATTATAGCCTTATTTGGATCAAAATGTTAAAAAACGAAGATTCATCGGCAAAAAGCAAAGTAGCTTGAATTAAGTGGTCGCATTATACCCTAAAGTTTTCAATAAGTCAAAAGATAGGATTTGGAATTGAGGTTTTAGGATTTAGAAAAGTTGAATATAGTATAATTTGATATGATAAATATATTAGAAATAGATAATTTTTTAAGTAGCATTGATGATAACTCATTACTTATAGATGCTAGAACTCCTGATGAATATAGTGAATCACACATAAAAGATGCTATCAACCTTTATGCTCTAACCAATAAAGAGAGGGAGGAGGTGGGTACCCTTTATAAAAAGTGTGCTTTTGATGCTAAAAGATTGGGAGCTAGTTATATAGCTAAAAATGTTAGTTATCATTTGCAAAACTTTCTATCAACTATTACCCCCGAAACTAAGATATTTATCTATTGTGCTAGAGGTGGGCAAAGAAGTGGAGGTATTGCTACTATACTTGATAGTATAGGCTATAGGGTTTATAAACTTAGAGGTGGATATAAAAGTTATAGGCGATATGTGTTAGACTATCTTGAGAACTTTAAGCAAGATAACTTTATTGTGCTTGATGGGCTTACTGGAAGTGGCAAAAGCATTATACTTAGGGAGTTTGAAAAAGCCATAGATTTAGAAAAACTTGCCAATCATTTAGGCTCTAGCTTTGGAGCGATAAATGGCACTCAACCATCTCAAAAGCAGTTTCAAAACTCTATTTATGATGAACTTCAAAGGACAAAAGATTTTGATTTTGTTTTGGTTGAGGGCGAAAGTAAAAAGATAGGCAAACTTCATATACCAAATCATTTCTACAAAAAGATATTGAAAGCTCCTCGCATCTGGATAGACTCACCCATAGAAGATAGAGTACAAAGAGTACTAAAAGAGTATGAAAAGATTGATGAAAAGTTTTTTGAAGATGCTATGCAAAAGATTTCACCATATATAGAAAAAAAATATGCCCTAAAAGCAAAAAAAGCCTTTTATAGCAACAATAAAAAAGAGTGTGTAAAAATTTTACTTCAAAAATATTACGATAGAGTCTATAAACATCGTGGAAATTATGATACTATCATCACATATAATGATACTAAGGAAGTTATCAATAAAATAGAAAAATTTGCAAAGTTAGCCATTTGCAACTAAATGGCCACTTAAAAAATTCTCTAAGATTTGATTGCTTAGCTTTTCTATATTGTACCTCTTTTTTGTATCATTTTGAAAGTAATATTTGATAAAACCTAAAATATATGCACTATATGCATATGATAAGCAGATATAATTATCAGTTTTAAGAGGTGTTTTAAGTGATAGTTTCTTAAACTCATTTGCTAAAAAATTTTCCATCAAATTCATAGATTCATTTTGATTGCCAAGCTTTAGGATAAAAAGTGGATCATAGGTGATGTGCTCTTGTATAGTTTTTCCCTTCTCTTCAAAAGTTTTTAGCTTTGCTTTTGTATATATAAGAAGTCTTTTTTTAGGCGAAGATACTCCATGGCAAAGTTTTAGCAACTCTTTATGAAATTTTTCTATTTGAAACAAAACATATTCATGAAAAAGATTCTCTTTAGAGATAAAAAGTTGATATAATGCTCCTACAGATATACCACATATCTTAGAGAGTTCGTTTATCTTAAAATCTTGATAACCCCTCTTTTCAATATATTTTTCAGCCTCTTGAAGTATCATTTTCTTCTTTAAAGCTGTTACTTCCTCTTTTATCTTCTTTTTCACCTACTATCTCCCTTCACAAGATAGGAGTAAAGCTGAGGAGGGGTAAAGGGGTAAAGAGATTTCTTTTAAATACTGAGCATAGCTCAGTATTTACTCCTTTACTCCTTTACTCCTGAGTCAAAAGCTCTTACCACTATTTTCGTAATTATATAAATAATTTTCTTAATTCAGAATAAATTTATAAAAAAATGAATATAATTCACTATCGTATTTATGGAGTAGCTTTAATGAAACACCCATATCAATATTTTGATACAAAAATGTATAAAAAGCCAAGAGTTTATATTTTAGCTCTAAGCTCTTAGCTTAATCCAAAGGATTTAAAAATGAAAAAGATTGGTTTGATTATTATAATTTTGATGATTGTATTTTTTGGTTACAAAGGGTATGAATATCTAAGCTTCAGAAGAGCAAATGCAGTAAGTGATGCAGGATTTGTAAAGAGTGATTCGTTGAGTGTATTAAATTTTAAAGTAGATGGAAAGGTTGATACTCTCTTATACAAAGAGGGTGATAGTGTAAAAAAGGGAGATTTATTAGCAACTATCGATGCTAAAGATTTTATAGTTGCTACTAAAAAAGTTGAAAACTCTATCATATCTTTACAAAACAGGATAGACTCTTTAAAGATAAAGCAAAAGAAGGTTGCAAAGGATATAGATATATCTAATATAATAGCACAAAATGATATAGGTGCATATAAAAGCAAAATTATATCTTTAAAACTATCTATCAAATCAAATCAAACAAAATTAAGACAACTTCAAAAAGATACCTATAGACTTAAAAAACTCTCATCTAAAAAGTTAATAGCAAAAGATAAGTATGAGAAATCAGCTACGGCACTAAAATCCCTAAGAGAGAAACTTTTAGCCCAAGAGGAGGAGCTAAATGCTGCAAAGTTTCAACTTCAAAATATAAAAGAGAAGTTAAATCTTACAAAAAATAGTAAATTAAATCTAAAAGAGATAGATAAAAATATCCAAGCTCTTATATTTCAAAAAAAAGCTCTTTTAGAGACTCTTAAGGAGTTAAAGCTAAAGATCTCCTATTGCAAACTTTTTGCCCCATTTGATGGAGTGATTGCTAAGAAATTTATCAATGATAAAAGAGTAGTAGCAAGTGGTTATCCTATATATGCTCTTGTTGATCCAAAGGATTTACATGCTGAGGTATTGCTCTCAGAAAAGAAACTCCATGGCATAAAGGTAGGAAATAGTGTAGAGATAGATGCTGATGCTATAAAAGATAAGAAGTTTAAAGGGGTAGTTGAGTCTATACTTCCAGCATCTGCTTCTACCTTTTCACTTGTTCCAAGAGATATAGCAAGTGGAGAGTTTACAAAGCTTGATCAGAGGTTTGTAGTAAGAATAAAGCTAAAAGAGATAAAAGGCTTAAGAGTAGGCATGAGTCTTAATATCGCTATTAAAAGGGGTAAAGGTGGGGAGGAGTAAAGGGGTAAAGAGTGGATGATTTGGACTTGAATAATTTTAAAAAGAGTTGGGATATAACTACTGCACAAAGGGTACTTTTTAGTATTATAGTTATGAGTGGGGCTTTTATGGCTATACTTGATACAACAGTAGTTGATGTAATAGTGCCAAAACTTACCGGTCCTTTAGCAAGTGATATGTATGGGGTGCAGTGGATCATTACAAGCTACATGATAGCTGCTGCTATAGCACTTTTAATTACAGAGTATTTGATAAAAACTCTTGGTGCAAAAAAGATATTTATTTTGGGAGTGGTTTTATTTACTATCGCATCACTCTTTTGTGGCTTAAGTGATACTCTAACCTCTATCATAATTTTTAGAGTTATTCAAGGTATTGGTGAAGCACTTATTATGGTAACAAGCCATATCATGATATTTTCTTATTTTCCTCCTCATCAGCAAGGATTGGCTATGGGTATATTTGGGCTTGGAGTTAGTTTTGCTCCAGCCTTAGGGCCAACTTTTGGTGGATATTTAACAGAGTATTATGGGTGGAGAATGGTCTTTTTTATAAATGTGCCTGTTGGCATACTTTTAAGTGTTGCTGGTATTTTATATCTTCCAAAAGATTTAAAATTTGAGAAGATGAAGTTTAATTTTATCAGTCTCTTTCTTATCTCTATCGCTACTATATCATTGCTTATTATGCTCTCAAAGGGGCAACAAAGAGGATGGTTTAATGATGAGCTTATAGTACTACTCTTTTTTATAAGCATCATTGGCTACTTGATGTATGCTTTTAGTGAAATTATCTCAAAACATAAGCTTATAGACTTCTCTCTTTTTAAAAATTTTGATTTTTCAAATGGTATATTTTTATATACTTTTATCATGGGTTTTAGCATGTATCAATACTTCTATCTTTTGCCGGTTTATTATGAACATATCAAAATGTTACCTACTTTAGATGCTGGAATTGCTGTATTTTCTTTTGCTGTATTTATTGGATTTTTTGCTCCGATTGCCGGTATGCTTAGTGATAAACTTGGTGCAAAAAAGGTGCTTTTATTTTCTGGTATTATATATCTTTTGACCTCTTATTTGTTGCTACCCTCTTTAAACTACTACACACCTATTGTAAGAGCTGAACTTTTAACTGTGCCTTTTGGTATAGCAATGGGACTATTTTTTGCTCCTGCTACAGTACTACTCTTACAAAATGCCCCACAAGAGAAGGGTGAGTTGGCTATAGTCTTGATGGATTATGTGAGATTTGTTGGGGGAAGTTTTGGTACAGCTCTTGCTACAAATAACATGGAGTATTTTAAAAATCTTAACTTTAAACATTTTGAAGAGTTGCAAAATCCAGCTTTGATATATGATGTTCTAACTAATGCTAAAGATTTTATAGGTGTATCTCTTGATAAAATGGAGGCATTTTTTAGTGGATATGAGAGATTGATGAGTTATAATTATGGATTTAGAAGTGTATTTTTAAGTGCAGCTCATTGGGGGGCATTGGGTTTTATCTTTGTATTGTTACTGTTTGTAAAATTTAAAAAAGTATCTATCAAGAGGTAAAGAGGTAAAAATGCAACTCTTATACTCCTTTGTCTCTTTAGCTACCTAAGAAGGAATTTGATGATGAAAAAAATTATTTTATTTTTGTTGCCTATATTGTTGTTTTCAACAGAGGTTAAGGATATTATAAAGGGTATTGATAACTCACTACTAATAAAATCGAGTAAAATCAAAACAGAGGCTTTAAAAAAAATGGTTGGATTTTAT
>JALVXV010000262.1 GCA_027038235.1 Campylobacterales bacterium
ATGCTATACTTGATGGCAGTATAAATGATAGTGAGTTTGAAACTCTGCCTGTATTTAATCTTTCTATTCCAAAGAGTTTAGAGGGAGTTGATAGCAATATATTAAATCCAAAAAATACTTGGGCAAACAAAGAGGAGTATGACAAAACAAGAGATAAATTAGCCTCAATGTTTGTCAAAAATTTTAAAAAGTATATCACTAGTGAGAGTGATTTCTCAAAATATGGACCAGAAATATAAGAGCTAAGTGCTAAGTGCTAAGAGCTAAGAGCTAAAAAATGCTCTAAGCTCTAAGCTCTAAGCTCTAAGCTTCCAAAAAAGGGAGTTTTGTTGTCTAAAGTTGCTTCAGGTAAAATAAAAAAATCAAGTTCAAAACTGTTAGATGAATTTAATGCCTCTATAATGTTTGATAAAGAGCTTTATAAAGAGGATATAAAAGGCTCTATAGCTCATGTCAAGATGCTTTATAAACAAGGTATCATCTCAAATGAGAGTATGCGAAAGATAATTGATGGACTTGAAGTTATCAAAAAAGAGATAGAAAACGGTGAGTATAATTTTGACATAAAAGATGAAGATATACATATGTCAATAGAAAATCGCTTAACTAAGCTTATAGGTGATGATGCAAAAAGAGTACATACTGCTAGAAGTAGAAATGATCAAGTTGCACTTGACTTTAGAATGTATGTTTTAAGAAATTTTAAAGAGATAAGCACTCTTCTTTTAGAGCTAGAAAAAGTTTTACTTGATATTGAAAAAGAGCATGTAGAGACTTTACTTCCTGGCATGACTCACCTCCAACATGCTCAGCCTATAAATTTTGCATATCATCTTTTAGCATATAGCTCCATGTTTAAAAGAGATATAGAGAGGTTTGAAAGCTCATATAAGAGAAACAATATCTCTCCCATAGGCTGTGCAGCACTAGCTGGAACTCCTTATAAGAGTGATAGGGAGTATGAAGCAGAGCTTTTAGGATTTGAAAGTGTAAGTATAAATTGTCTTGATACAGTAAGCGATAGAGACTTTGCACTTGAGATGCTTTTTAATATTTCAGTTTTAATGATGCATATCTCAAGGCTTTCAGAAGAGTTAATCCTTTGGAGCAGTAGTGAATTTAGCTTTGTTGAATTAAGTGATGAGTATAGTACAAGTAGCTCTATAATGCCTCAAAAGAAAAATCCCGATGTTCCAGAACTTTTAAGGGGAAAAACAGGAAGATGCTATGGCAATCTTATATCTCTTTTAACAGTTATGAAGGGTTTACCTCTTGCTTACAATAAGGATATGCAAGAGGATAAAGAGGGAGTGTTTGATAGTGTAAAAACTGTTAAAATCTCTATAAAGATATTGACTGAAGCTCTAAAAACTATGAGTATAAAAGCCGATAAAATGCAACAAGCTACAAAAGTAGGCCATCTAAGTGCTACAGATTTAGCTGATTATTTGACTACAAAATGTGGATATACCTTTAGAGATGCTTATAAATTAACCGGAGAGATAGTAGGATATGCTGATGATAAAGGTAAAGATGTAAGTGAACTAAGTTTGAAAGAGTTGCAAAAATTTGAACCAAATATAAAAGATGATGTTTTATCCATACTGCAACTAAAAAACTCCATGAATGCCAGAAATTCCCAAGGTGGAACCTCAATAGAGCAGACAAAAAAACAGATAGAATTTTTTCAAAAGTGGCTTGATTCGTGATTCGT